>JADLCC010000227.1 GCA_020847425.1 Saprospiraceae bacterium | reverse complement strand
GTATATTGTGTGGTGAAATAGGCTGCGTGGGCTTTTTGTATTTTCAGGTCGGAATATTTGGTTTGCAGGCGCAGGTCTTCCAGGCTGCCGAAAACCAGTCCGTCATTCATCGAAGTGAGGCGCACATTGGCGGCATGTTCGAGGTAGATTTCAGAATATTTGCTGTCGAACTGAATGTCTTTCGCATTGGTCAGGTTGAGTTTGCCGTAGACAATCTGGCCGTAGAGGTTGTTCACGCGGGTCAGGTAAACTTTACCGTGGGCGATATTCAAATCGGCGTCATTGCTGATGGTTTCGGTGCGCAGGTCGCCGTATTTGATTTCTGCGGTGAGTTTGCCGCTCATGTTTGCGACGTATGCGTTGCCGTATTTGTTTTTCAGGTCGAGTTGATTGCCGGAAGGCATCCAGACTTCATAATTAATTTTGAAATCTTCGCAAGAATTGCCGTCCATCCACCAGCCCGATTTGGTTGCGATCATGGTTTCGGCTTTCACATAACCGGAGGTATTCGCAAAATTCACCTTGATCCGTTCGAAGGTTTTGTCGGCATCGCGCTGGTCTTTGGCATTTACGATGATGGTAATATCAATTTTTACGGAATTATTGTTCCATGTTTTGACATTGACCGTACCGTATTTGTTGTAAATGGCGGTCATTCCATTGGCAGTCGTGCCATATTCGCGGTTCATGGTCCGGGAAAATTCCTGTGCCGGGCCACTGGCAAAAACCGCAACACTGTGGGCTAAAAACAAGCCCCAAACAGCTACAAGCCGAATGGAATGCACAGTAGCGTTGTTAAAGATTTTTAATTTCATGTCCTGCATCGCTGTTTTCGTGATCGGGCTGGTGGGTGGTGTCCAGGTCTTCCAGTACCCGCTGTAAAATTGCTGTTTTGGCTTTATAGTTTTCGATCATAGCCCTGACGACCTGTTCGCGGTTGGCCGGAGGGACATCGGACAGTTCCTGGCGGAGTTCCTGCATCATCTGGTCCAACTGTTCCAGGTCAACCTTTATTTCTGTAGGTCTGTTTCCGGTAAAGGAAGCCAGTTTTTGTTGTTTAACGGCAATATCGCTCTGGTAATATTGTTCCAGTTCGGCATATTCGGAAGAAACATCGGCCATTTCCATGCCGCCAGTGCTGTATTGGGCATACCAGGTTCCGATACCGATGCCTGCCATTAATAATGCCAGGGAAGCGGCTACGCGCATCAGCCGGCGTTGCCAGGGGAAATGTACGATTTTGGCAGCCGGTCGGGTGCTGTTCGGAATCGTTTTTTCAATGGCACGCCAGAGCCCTTCATTGGGAATGGCAGTATCGAGTTCTTCCCGGTTTTGCCGGATGTAACATTCCAGGGTGTCGGCCGATCCATGCTGTCCATCAAGGTGTGCACTGATGTTCTCCCAGACGCAGTCGTCAGGCGTTTCCGTATCCATTATAACACGGTTGATGGCAATGTGTTGTTCCAGCAAATCGGCGGACTGCAGGCGGTCGAGCGTGCTTTTCACGCCAGTCCAGCCATGCGCATCCGGCACATTCGGATCGAATGCATCGCGATGTTGTTGGATGAAATTTTTTATTACATCAGTCATTTTCGGTAATTGAAAAATGAAAAAGTGTCAAAAAAATGGATTAAAAGACTCATGCGTTTGTCGTCAGCGCTTCCCTCAATTTTGCTTTGGCTCTGCTGTATTGTGATTTGGAAGTGGCTTCTGTCACACCCAGAATCTGTGCGATTTCTTCGTGGTCATAGCCTTCCACTGCATACAAGTTAAAAACGACCCGGTACCCGTCAGGTAAATTGGCGATGGCGCGGTTGATTTTTTCCACCGAGTACGCCGGTTCCGTTTCGGGTTCCAGTTCTTCTGCCTTGTCATTGAACGCAGTGAGCTCTGTCAGCGCTAACCGACGGCTTTTAAGGAAGTTGATGCACTTGTTGATGGTGATACGTTTGATCCAGGCCCCGATCGTACTTTCGTAGCGGAAAGAATCGAGTTTGGTAAACACCTCTACAAAAATGCTTTGCAACAAATCCTCGGCATCGTGCGGGTGCTGCACCATACGCAAAGCCGTGTTGTACATAGCCCTTGAATACAGGCGGTACAACTCGAACTGTGCTTCGCGGTGCCCTTGCCGACAACGTTCAACCAGGTCGCGGTGCGTTTGTAGTGCGTCCATTTCGTTATTTGAGTGTAATGACATCGTTTTCAAAAGAGGGTTGCATTCCGTTTTAACATTTTCTTAATTTGGCGGGTAAACCTGTATTTTTGTTTTTTTACCACATAGTTCACATAGGAGGTTTACATAGGACACATAGTTGTGTGCATTTGCTTTTCTATGTGTCCTATGTAAACCTCCTATGTGAACTATGTGGTAAATATTTAGAACTATGTGGTAAAACACACGTTTCAGCCCCAGCCCCTCAACATACTCAACTCTCAACATCTCAACCACAATGTCCACCCAGCGTTTTTTGGAAGTTTTTCAGCGTGCTTTTGAAGCAGGTCATTTGCTCAAATCTATCCTGAGCAAGCCCACTGCCGGCGCAATACCCGACTTGAAAAATATCCATATCCGGCCGGTCACCTTGAAAAATGGGGTAAAAATAGCCTTCAACTACCGCTATCAAACCCGCGACGAGGTAAAAAATTATACACTGCCGGAAGCGCTTGCACATTTGCAGCAACTTTTGGGCGCTTCTTTTCAAAATGCCGAACTGCTTACGACCGAACGCGATTATACGCTTCGTTTTGAAAAAGACGGAACAGCCCATCTCAGCGATAAAAAACCCAGTATGACCGCTCCTGCCAATACCGCGCACGATCGCGAAAAAAAGCGACTGCTCAACCCCGCAGCGCCCTGGCTGCACGCGCTCGGCATCACCAGCGCCAAAGGAGAGGTGCTGGCCGCCGCCCAGGACAAGTGGCGGCAAATCAATAAATACCTGGAAATTATTGAAGGCCTGCTGCGCAGCCACCCTTTGCCGACGGACGCCCGTATCGCCGATATGGGTTCCGGAAAAGGATACCTGACTTTTGCCCTGTACGCTTTTTTAAAAGAAGGCATGGGGCTGCAACCTCAGGTCACGGGAATCGAACTGCGACCTGCTTTGGTGGATTTTTGCAATAAAACGGCCCTAAACAGCGGATTCGAAGGGCTCCAGTTTGTGGCTACGGATATCAACGACTACCACCCCGAGCGACTCGACATGCTCATTGCCCTGCACGCCTGCGATACCGCCACCGACCTGGCTTTGGCAACGGGTATCCGCCAACAGGCACAAATTATCGTCGCTGCGCCCTGCTGCCACAAACAGATCCGGCGCGACATGGAAACCCGCAATGAAATGGCGCCGCTGCTGCGCTTCGGGATTCTGGAAGAACGGCAGGCCGAAATACTGACCGATGGCATTCGCGCCCTACTGCTCGAAGCCAACGGCTACAAAACCAATGTTTTTGAATTTATCTCGACCGAGCATACGGCCAAAAATGTGATGATCACGGCCATTGTGAGCAAAAAAGAAGCGCCCAGGCAGGAGGTGCTGGATAAAATTGCGGCGCTGAAGTCAGGGTTTGGGATTCGGGAGCATTATTTGGAGCGTTTGCTAGGTTAAAAAAACCTCGTGTGGTTTTTTGAGGGGTTTCCCTTACTTTTGCGCCTCTTTTCAGGTGGTAAGCATTTCAAGCAAAACAGTTTAGGCTAAATTCTTTGCAAATGCCTGATTATCAACCCTGATAACGAATAACTTAATAACGGATAACTACCTAGACCATGTATCGTACGCATACTTGTGGCGAATTGCGCCTTTCGGATATCAATAAAGAAGTCTCCCTGGCCGGATGGGTGGCCATCGGACGTAACCTTGGCGGCCTCACTTTCGTCGACCTGCGCGACCGGTACGGCATCACGCAACTGGTGTTCGACATGGACGACAACGCAGAACTCTGCGAACGCGCGCGCCGACTGGGCCGCGAATTCGTGATCCAGGCCAGCGGAACGGTGCGCGAGCGCACCAGCAAAAACGCCGACCGCGACACCGGCTCCATTGAAATCCGCGTGACGGAATTCAAGGTGCTGAATGCTGCAAAAACACCACCATTTACCATTCAGGACGATACCGACGGCGGCGACGACCTCCGCATGAAATACCGCTACCTCGACCTGCGCCGGAATGCCGTGCAGCGCAACCTGCTGTTCCGCTCCAACCTGGCCATCGAAACGCGGAAATATATGTCTGCCCAGGGTTTTGTGGAAGTGGAAACGCCAAACCTGATCAAATCCACGCCGGAAGGCGCCCGCGACTTCGTGGTGCCCAGCCGCATGAACAAAGGACAGTTTTACGCCCTGCCGCAGTCGCCGCAAACCTTCAAGCAAATCCTGATGGTGGCCGGTTTTGACAAATATTTCCAGATTGTAAAATGTTTCCGCGACGAAGACCTGCGCGCCGACCGCCAGCCGGAATTCACCCAGATCGACTGTGAAATGTCGTTCATCCACCAGGAAGATATCCTGAATACGTTTGAAGGACTGACCAAATACCTGTTTCAGGAAACGCTCGGCATTACACTCGGCGATTTTCCGCGCATGACCTACGACGAAGCCATGCTTCGTTTCGGTTCGGACAAACCCGACTTGCGCTTCGGAATGGAATTCGAAGACCTGAGCCACCTGGCCAAAGGCAAAGGATTTCCGGTGTTCGACAGCGCCGAATCGGTTATTGCCATCTGCGCGCCGGGTTGCGCCGATTATACCCGCAAACAACTCGACGAATTGACGGAATGGGTAAAACGCCCACAAATCGGCGCCAAAGGCCTGATTTACGTCCGCTACGAAGCCGACGGCAACGTCAAATCATCCGTTGATAAATTTTACACGCCCGACGACCTGAAAGTATGGCTGGACCAATGCGGCGCCAAACCCGGCGACCTGCTGTTCCTGCTCAGCGGTGAAGACGAAAAAACGCGCAAACAACTCTGCGAACTGCGCCTCGAAATGGGTAGCCGCCTGGGTCTGCGCCGCCCCGAAGATTTCAAACCGCTTTGGGTGGTCGATTTCCCGCTGCTCGAATGGGATGAGGACGAACAGCGCTTTTTTGCCATGCACCACCCCTTCACCAGCCCGAAACCGGACGATATCGTCAAAATGGAAAGCGACGACCACAAGGTGCTGAAAGGCATCCGCGCCGATGCTTATGACCTGGTGCTCAACGGTGTGGAAATCGGCGGCGGATCTATTCGTATCCACGACCGCGACCTGCAAAGCCGCAATTTCAAACTGCTGGGTTTCTCGGCTGAAGAGGCGGAAGCGCAATTCGGCTTCCTGCTCGGCGCATTCGAATACGGCGCTCCTCCGCACGGCGG
>JADLCC010000226.1 GCA_020847425.1 Saprospiraceae bacterium | reverse complement strand
GGCATTTCATTTTGTCATTGCCAGGTCGCCCTTTTACATTTTATATTTTGTTGCCGCTGTTGGCGTCCCCGCCAACAGCAACGGCGGAAAATGAAATGCCACCATCGTCTCCAGCCAGATCACCCTTTTACATTTTACATTTTACATTTTACATTTTGCCTTTTAAAAGAGCGGAAGTCCGCTGTCGAAGCCACCCTCCCGGAAGCGTCTCATGAGGGCGCTTTTGGAGTTGATGTGGAGTTTTCGGTACATATTTTTGATGTGGTACCGGATGCCATTGATAGAAATATTGAGGGCGTCGGCTACTTCCTGGTAGGATAGGCCGTCAACCAGGAGCCGGCTGATTTTTAGTTCCTGTTCGGAGAGCGATTCGGCCTGTTGGGTCTGGGCAGCCGGTTGGAAGTACGTAAGGATCCGGCGGGCGACGGAAGGGGACAGGGCGGAGCCGCCGTTTTCCTGGATGTCGAGCAGGGCATTTGCCAGTTTGTCCAAATTTCCTTCTTTGAGCAAATAACCGTTGGCCCCGGCGCAAATACATTTGAAAATCGTATCGTAGTCGTTGACCACGGTATGCATCACAATTTCAGCCTCGGGGAGCATACGCCGGAGGATGGGGATACCCTCGATACCGGATACCATGGGTAGGTTAATGTCCAACAGGATGATATCGATGGCCATAAATTTCCGGTAAAAGTGTTGGAATTTCGGCAGGGAGTCGACGACGAGTACGCATTCGACGGTTGCGTGTTTCGCGAAATATTCGGTGAGTTCTTCTCTGAAAATCGGGTCGTCTTCAATAATGGCGAGGCGAATGGCCATAGGTGTTGTATTAAGGTCTGAACGGGTGTGTTGGACAGTGGTATTTACTTTTTAAAAATCCAGGGCACGCTCAAGACCAGTTTTTGGCCTTGTGGATACACATCGAGTTGTTTGATTTGCCCCTGTATTTGATGCAGGCGCCGTTCCAGGCTTTCCAAGCCGCGCCGGGCTGAAACGGTGGTGTAGGACGGGTTGGGGCTGGCTTGGAAGGTGTTAATCAACGTGATTTGCAGCGTGGCTTCGCTGAGCAAATTGATTTCAATGCCCAGGGTAGCCGGTTGAGTGTGTTTGATCATATTGGTCAGCAGTTCCTGGTAAATGAGCATGACATGGTGCCGGACCTTGAGGTTGAGTTCGCGGTGGGGGATATGTTCGGGCAGGGTAAAGGAAAAGCGGATGTTCAGGGGGCGGAGGTACTCGTCGGCAAAGTCCTGCATCCGGTTGAACAGGTTGACCAGCTGATCTTTTTGGGGATCGACACTCCAGATCATGTTGTGCAGCGAGAGCAGGGTGTCGTGGCTAACGGATTTCAATTTGTCGAGGCTGTCTTGTTGGCCGGCGACGCCGGCTTGCCGCAATTTTCCAGCAATTTTTTGAGCCAGGATACTGATAATGTTCAGTTTGTTGCCAATGTCGTCGTGCAAGTCGTCAGCGATTTGTTGGCGGATGCGTTGTTCTTTCAGGATTTGGCGCAGGCGGTATGAATAGCCGGCGTAGGCCAGGGCCAGCAAGGTGGCCAGGGCCAGGCCCCTGAACCACCAACGTTCGTAGTAGGGTTGGCTGACGAAAAAGGTAATTCGGACGGGTGGGCCCAAATGCCCGTCGGGCACAACGGCTTGTGCTTCAAAGGTGTATTCACCGGGAGGCAATTGAAAATATTTTATATCATGCTCGCCGGTATAGTCCCAGCCAGCAGCGGAGGCGAGACCGAGCAGGCGGTACCGGAAATGAATTTGACTGGAATTGGTAAAATAATTAACGCCCAGTAAAAATTCAACAAATTGGGGGTAGGGTGGCAATTCGACTTTTTCATTGCCCAGGGGGAGTATCTGGAGGTTGCCGGTTTGCTGGTTGTAGACCCGGATATGGGTGACGATCGTACGGTGTTTAAAATTGCTGGGTCGGAGCGAGTCCGGGTGGAAATAAATCATCCCGTTTACGCCACCAAACAACATGCTGCCGTCGGGAAATTGTGCGCTGGCAGCCGAGTTGAACTCATTCCCGGGGAAGCCGTCTTCTTCATGGTAGTTGTGGAAAATTCTGGTGCGGGTATCAAAGCGCGAGAGCCCGTTGTGCGTACTGATCCAAAAAACCCGTCCCTGATCGCTCGATTCGATCCGGCAGACAGAATTGTTGCAGAGCCCGTTTTCTTCCGTAAACCAGGAAAAACGTTTGTTTTGTTTTTGGTAAAGGCCCAGGCCTTTACCCTTGGAGGCGATCCAGATGTTGTGCTCCTGGTCGGCATGCAAATCAGAGATCAATACACCTGGCAACAGGGTATCCATCCGGGCGGCTGAGCCGGCAGCAAGTCGAAGCCGGAACAAGCCATCTTCAGAGCCAATCCAGAGGCTGGAATCGGAGTCGGCCAGCAAGGCTCGTATATAATGCGCCTGGAAAGGCGTATGCTGGCCGGGGGGGCGGAAGGGGCGGAAGGCCAATGGGGTATCGGCAGGTGCGGAATATAAGCCCTGGTAACTGCCGGCCCATATATTGTTGCGGTAGTCGCGGCAGAGGGAAAGTATGTTGTAGGGCTGGGGTTTTTCAGAAATCAGGGGCGCCGGGGTGAAGGTATCCGTGCGTTTGTTCCACACAAAGAACCCTATTTTGTGTTCCAGGGCGAGTAGCCATTCGTCGCCGCCGAGCGGTAAAAAGGCCCAAACAGCCGGCACAGCCGAATTTTTTCTTATTTCGGGGCTTCGAACAGAACCCTGGCCCAGGTAGGTGTAGGTGCCGGCCCACCAATTGCCCAGGCTGTCGGTCAAAATTCCACGCACTTCATCGCCGTTAAACGCTTTCAGGTTCTGAAATTTTACCGGCTTTTTCCGGACGATGAACAGGCCCATATTTGTTCCTAATACCCATTGTTCGCCTTCCAGGGCCTTGAAAACCCGCACAATTGGCTTTTGTTTGGTAAATTGGTCAACCCCTTTCAGTCCGGGGAGTAGCGATTCCAGGCTCAGTGTTGCAGAGCCTTCGCCTAAAAATTGACAGTTTTTGTTCCATAAGTATAACCGACGACTTTGATCCCAAGTAACCAACTCCCCGGTTGGCGCCCGGATGAGTTGAAAAACGCCCTGAACAGAGGGGATATGCACTTTTGGGGTTCCACAATTAAAATAAGTAAGACTTCCATTGGCGGCAAGTGCTATCGTGCTTCCAAAATAGAGCAGCCAGGCAATGTCCGGATTGGCAGGTTCCATGTAGAGTATCGTCCATTCCTCCGGCGGTACATGCATCCACATTTGGATATCAAAAAAACCGGCAGGCAGCAGTCGAAGGCGGTACAAACCGTCTTGCCGCAATGCTACGAAGGAGCCGTCGCCACATTTTTCCAATTGGGTACAGTCGCGCAGAAAGTCTTCCGAAAGACCGGCGACATTGGCAGGGAGGAATTGTCGGGCTGCGGGGTCAAAGAGCCGGGATCCTTTCTTGGAGGCTACCCAGAGCAGGTGCCGGCCGCCGACCTCGAAGGGCTCTAGATCAGTAATGTACTCCTGTACGGAAGCCGGTACATTCAGTTCCCCTACGCGCAAAGCCCGGTACCCATCAAAACTAAACAAGCCATCCTGTGTGCCATACCACAACACCCCGCGGGCATCGGTACAAACAGCCGTAATGACTTGGTTTCGCATGCCATCCTGAATACTGATCCGCCGGATTTCAAAGCCATTGGTCGCTTCTTGCGCGTCAAGAAGGGCTGTGCTGCACCATATGCAAAACAGCCCGAGGACGAACAGGCGAAGGCAAGGTTTAAAATCACACATGGACGGATTACTCAACATAATATAAAGGCCGCGAATATATCGAAATTTTCACTGCTCCAACCGGGGCTGTATTGGCGTCTGGGCAGCGGCGCCCGGATGCTGAGCAACAAGGCTGCTGGCGGTCGCAAGTGTAGTTGGAGAAGAGCAACATCAATTCTAATGGAATCTTAAGTTTTACTACATATCCATGTAGTTGGCGGGTCGAATCACCACCACCAGATTTGAAATGAAAGAAGTGGTACTATTTTTACACCTATTTTAATCCGGGTTGAAGTGCATGCACGCCTCGTTTTCCAGTATCTACGACTTGTCCGGTTCCCTCCTCGGCAGGAAAGCATACTGTATTGGGACGGCTGGCACGAAAATCCATCTGTTATCCGGCAGAAGCTTATGGTTGGATTTTTTTAATCACAAATGGCCATGCATGAACTCGTAGATCTTATTGATTTTATTCAAAAAACCAAGTTTAAATCCAATACCTTATTGGATTCGCTCATCAAGCCGGACTCGCAGATGGGCAAAATTTACCATGCTATTGCCGAAGACCTGGCGCAAACCGATGAAGACCTGCTCCGGCAATTCCCGGAATTTGGTAGCCTGGCCAAGGTTACTGTACTCAAGACACGGCTCAAAAACCGGCTTTGCGAAGCGGTTTTTTTACTCGATTTTCGGGAGGAGAGTTTCCCGGACCGCCAGACGGCGTTCGTAGAGTGTATAAAAAAGTGGAGTGCGGCGATGATCCTGATCAGCAAAAACATCCGGAACGTCGGCGTCAAGCAACTGGAAAATCTGCTGCGCCACACCCTCGATTTTGAGTTTACAGAACTCAGCATGAACATTATACGCACGCTGGAACTGTATTACGCTACGATTGAAGGCGATCAACGCAAATACACCGAACTGGAAGTGGAACTCAAAGAACTGGAAGCCATTTGGTTGATGGAGCGAGAAGTGGAGCGGATGTATTCGGACCTGATGATCAATTATGTCAATACACGCGGCGATAAACACCTGGCCGCTCAAAAAGCCACTGAATATTTTGCGCGCGTGGAGCCGTTTATGCAGCAATACGCGGCGTTTAAGATCCATTTTTTTGGATACCTGATCAAAACGATTATCCACGACAGCGGGAATGAATTTGAGGCTATGGAAAAAACCTGCCTGGATGCCGTGGCATTTTTTGACCAGAAAAAGTACCGCAGCGGCATGGTCCTGCAAACCTTCTACTACAACCTCATCATGTGTAGCCTGTATACCCGCCAGTTCAACAAAGGCCGCCCTTTTGTGCAGCGGATGGAAGAATTATTGGAAGAAAACTCCTTCAACTGGTTTAAAGTACAGGAGTTGTATTTTATGATGGCGATGCACACCGCCAATTATCAGGTGGCTTTTGAGACCTTGATCAAGGTTCAACGGAATCCGTATATCACGGCCCAGCCACCGCATATCCTGGAAATCTGGAAATTGTACGAAGCCTATGTTCAGTTCCTGATCCTGAGCGGCGAACTGAAAGAAACCCGGGATGGCTTTGATCAGATGAACTATAAAATCAGCCGGTTTCTGAATGAAGTGCCCCTACTTTCGAAAGACAAGCGCGGCATGAATATCCCGGTGCTGATTATCCAGTTTTTGTTTTACGTCGCCCAGCACCGGCAGGATGAGTGCGAGAGCCGGATGGATGCCCTAAAAAAATACAGCGGCCGGTACCTGAACGACGAAACCACCCAGCGCAGCCGGTATTTCATTAAACTGCTGTTGCAAATTCCCGGAACGGCCTTTCACCTGGGCCGTACCCTCGACAAGACGGGAGAAACCTTCCGCTTGTTGCTGGATAAACCGCTGAACACGGTCATTCAGCACATGGAAATCGAAATCATTCCCTACGAAGTGTTGTGGCCCATCGTGCTTCGCTCCCTCAACAGACCTTCTGTAGCAGGACCGGATGCGGCTACAGAAAGCCCACTTCTTTCTGCCTGGAACCGCTCACAAACGCTCTTGATGCGCAGCGCCGGAGCCGTCTGACCACCGCGTTCTGATTTCCGGCATTCCGCAAACTGCCGGACTATCGGCTTTGGGTCCGGGCCACCGGACTGCTTGCCACCCGCAGCCTCCGCCATCTTTAGTGCCGTGGTGCAGCGAAAAAAAACGAATGTTTGCATTTGGCATGAATTCTAGTTGTTTACAAATGAAAAAAAAAATAATACGTAAGAATTCCCGTTTTTTGTCCTTTCATTGACGGGGTTCTGCACCTTATATTTGATGCAGTTCTAATCCATAATCCTTAACGCTTCGTAATATCTTCTGCCTATGAAGGTGAACACGCTTCAGTGCCTTTTGCTGCATCCAACTGGTCTCCCGTTCAGATCAACTCGCAGAACCCTTGCTGAAATCAACAACCTGGACGTTTTAGGCCAGTAACAAACTGATTTCACGAGAGTAACATCGAAAAGGTTGAGGAAGGACAGGCTTCTCCAAGCATGGTCCTTCCTCCCTTTCCGGTTTTGGCAGCGTGTTTTTTCCATCCCGATCATTGATCCATCTTCTATTTCTCTTATCCTGGAATGCCAGGCGCTGTGCCGGCATACCGGGCTTATAGCCCATTGTTAAAAACGAATAATAACTTGTTTAATCTGATGAAAAGTCTATCTCGGCAGCGTGCAAAGCGCAAGGCTAACCGGCCTGTGCAGTATACTGATTTTGGCATTCCTGTTTTTTTGAGCGGCGCGGGTGTACCACCCGGCATGCGGCATTTTGCCCCCGATATGGTCAATTGGCTGGACGAGCCCGGGCGCCAACAGGGTGCCATCACGGAGTCGGTATTGCCTGTTCCTTCTTCCTCTATTTTTTCAAAACATACCGGAAATGCGATCGGGACCGACCCGGATTTTCTTCCGGGGCCGGCCTGATCCAGGCTGTCGAAACAAGGGCTCGGGGTTGGTAGGTCAAGACACGGGTAGATGCTAAAAAATGCTCATTTAATCGAAGCCACATTGTCATGCAGGAGTTGATCACGCTCATTACGTTGTTCCAGAAAACAAAGTTTAAGGTTAATGGGATATTACACATAATTCTGGAGCCCAACTCGGAAATGGAACGTTTTTACGAAGCCATCGCCAGTGGGGCCGTGCAGACAGATGAAGATGCCCGGGCACTTTTTCCGGAATACGACAAAAGCCCCAACCGCCTGCATACCATCAAAGGCAAATTAAAAGAACGCCTGAACGATTCTATCCTCCTGCTCGATTTTCGGGAAGCCTCCTTTACCGAACGGCAACGGGCGTTTTTCGAATGCTCTAAAAAATGGGCGGCCTCCATGACCCTGATCTCGCGCAATGCCCGCGAAAACGCCATCAATATTCTTGAAAACCTGCTCCGCCATACCCTCCGCTACGAGTTTACCGAACTCACCCTCGATATTCTGCGCACCCTGCGCCTGCACTACGGCATTTTGGAGGGAGACCAGAAAAAATTTGACCAGATCGAACAACAGATTAACCACTTCGAGGAAGTGTGGATCATGGAGCGCAAAACAGAAGGGTACTATGCCGAACTGGTGACGCGTTTTGTGCGCACCAAATCGCTGAAGGATACCATCTCCGGCAAGGCCAAGGAGTATTTTTTGCAGGTAAAGCCCTACCTGGAACAATGCAACTCCTTCAAAGTGCAGTTCTTCGGCCGCCTCATCGAAATTGTTATCTACGACAGCCTGAACGATTACACCAATACGGCACGACTGTGTGAAGATGCACTGGCTTTTTTTGCTCAAAAAGACTACACGAGCAGTATTGTTTTGCAAGTGTTCAACTACAACCTATTCGTCTGTTGCCTCAATCTTCAGCAATACGAAAAATGCCTGGAGCTGGCCGATCAAAACCAGGACCTGTTTGAAGAAGGATCCTACAACTGGTTCAAATTGCAGGAGTTATATTTCCTGACGGCCATGCATGCCCGCCGGTATGCGGACGCTGCCACCACCTGCCTTGCTGTATTTTCCCACACGGCGTTTGAACAACAACCCTCTCCGGTGATAGAACTCTGGAAGATATTCGAGGCCTATGTCTATCTGTTGGTGCGCGCTGATATTGTGCCGCCCAACAAACAAACCGGAAAATTCAAGGTCAGTAAGTTTTTGAACGAAATTCAGGTGTTCTCCAAGGATAAAGCAGGGATGAATGTGCCGGTGTTGATTATACAATTTTTATTTGAACTGGTGGAAGGCAAATGGTCGGAACTGATTGACCGGGCAGAAAACCTCGCCAAATACCGCAGCCGCTATATCGATAGCCGCCAAACGACCCGCAGCCATTGCTTTATTCGTATGTTGGAACAAATACCCAAAGCTTCATTCAAAAAGGAAGAGGTTCAGAAACGTGTGGAAAGTATTTCCCAACTGCTACAGATCACCCCCCTGGAGGCCGCCAACCAAAACCACGAAATAGAAATTATCCCCTACGAGGTATTGTGGAGTATAGTGGTCAACCTGCTGGATAAACCACCAGCCCGGGGCGCCGGCCAACTCGGCGGCATGGCCCTCAAGCGCCTCACCCACCAGACCCGCTGAACGCGGCCTTCCATCCTGTTTCCCATTTCTCAGGCGGTTTCTAGCTGCCCTGAGTACGCTTAGCGCTTGAACATGTATCAGCACTCAGGGCACTTCGCATGTGTCTGCCTCCTCCCCGGCGGGCAATAAGGTGCATCTTCTACTGTCATACGGCAGCTGTGGTAAGTTATTGGTTTTCAATGAAAAAATAGAAAGGGTGTAATCCGTTGAGTAAGAATCGGCGTGTAACTGTCCAAGGCTATGCGGGCGCCTTGTGGCTACATTTACATATTCTTAATAATAATCATAATAATCATATGAAAAGTCCTCGCTTCAACTCGCCCACTGGGTCTTCTACCCGCCTTTCCTTACTGCGCCCTTCCTTCACTTGCGGCCAATATGATATTGTTACTATAGATGTAATAGGCTTTTAACTCGACTGATTTTACTGAGATTAAACTTCTGCTTATTCGAAACGGAGCGCAAAGGAGCGCTCCGTATTCGGATGGCAGTATGTCGGCGCCCTCGCCCGACTGTATTGGAATTGAATAATCAAATATACAAAAGTGAAAAACGCGCAAATACAAAATCGCCATGAAGTACTTCATATAAAAGTAAATCCTGCAAGAACAAAATTGAAACTGGAAATCGTGTTCGGGTCGCTCAGCGCCGGTTGCAAAGGCTCGGGGATCTGCAAAGTGGTGCCGTTCGGCATCCAAACGGAAGATTGGAAATGCCCGCATGCAAGTGCCTGGGTGTATATAACAACCGAGGCGCGTTTGCGAATTGAATTTATAAAAAATTCTATGCTTCAACAATACCTCCGGCGCTATTTCAGGTGGCACTTGTTTCAGGTACAGGAAGCCTTTGAGATGCCGCTGTTTGTAGAAAAAAGATTGAACGTGCAGGAAAAAATAATTGTACGCCCGGGTGTGTACTCGGTTAAAGAAACAGCACAAAAACTAATTGTGGATTTCTGATGCCGTATGAAATCGGTATCCAGCCTGGGGTATATATAAATGTAACGACTATGGGACTCTACTATCAAGTGAAAAAACAAACGAAACGGGCCTCCGGACCTGTTGTCGAAGGGCAAGTCTTGCTGTCGTGCCTGGTTCAGGCGAGTGGACAGATCCCCCTGCGACAGTTTTTTGATATCTGGAAACACATGCTGCCGGAATCAAAATTAGGGACCAATCCGCTGCCTGTACCGGCTGTGTTTCCGGCGCCGGATACCCCTGCGAATGCCTGTTCGGAACATCCCGACGATGCCCTGCCGGCCCTGCATATTCGCGAAGGACCCGATTAAAACCCCTGAATTGAATACGAGCCTATCGCGCCTGGGGTAAACGAACATTGGGTGCGCAACCATGAGATTGATTGCCATGCACCCTCCGACTTGTTG
>JADLCC010000225.1 GCA_020847425.1 Saprospiraceae bacterium | reverse complement strand
ATACGGCCCGCACCAGAACCTACCTGCCGGCAGGAGCGGAACACGATGTGTTCTATTTCAGCGTAGATGCGGCTTCTTCCGACAGCCCGGTTGTGATCAATGAAATCATGGCTTCCAACAGCAGCACAGCCAGTGATGAAAACGGAGAATTTGACGACTGGATCGAACTGTACAATCCGGGCAGCGTAGCCATCGACATGAGCGGTTATTTCCTGACCGATAACCCAGCCAACTTGAGCAAATGGGCATTTCCGGCCGGCACCAGTATTGCTGCCAACGGTTACCTGATCGTCTGGGCCGACGAAGACCAGGACCAGGGTCCGCTGCATACCAATTTCAAATTATCCGGCTCCGGCGAAATACTGTACCTGCTCGATTCCATGCAGCAATTTGTTGACACCATGAGTTTCGCGGAACAAACCACCGATATGGGGTATGCCCGCGTCCCCAATGGCTCAGGGCCTTTTGTCATTCAAATGCCCACCTTTAATGCCACCAACGCCGTCAGCGCTACTTCTTCGCCGGATGCACTGGCGCAAGGCATTAGCGTAGCACCCAATCCGGCAAATCGTTTTATCGCCATCAGCACCCGGAACATGACGGACGGAACGCCTCTTATTGTCAGGGATGCAACCGGCAGGGCGGTAATTGAAACTACAGCCATGCCGTACCAGCAGATAGACGTTACGAATTGGCCGGCAGGTATGTACCTGGTGCAGGCCGGCCGTTTTTCCAAAAAAGTAATAGTGGCTCCCCAAGGTAAATAGGGGATTTACAGGCATAAGTGCCATGTTGAATTCATTCTGAGTTTTTCATACAAATGCTTGAGTATCAACCCGGATAACTAATAACTGACAACAGATAACGACTAATAACAACCAAGTCCCTTACTGTTCTGCCTCCGTTTCCAAAAGAAACGGGGGCTTTTTTTTGCCCCTTGCGAAGGTTTACAAAACCAAAAACAATTTGTCCTCGTAGATAGATAAAACCAAAAAGATTCCGAATACAGTACCTCAGCAACTCAACCAGATTTTACTCACTTTCATCCACAAAACAAGTATGAAACCTTTATCACGAAATATTTTGTACGGCGCCCTGGTGGTATTCTGCACCGTATTTACCGCCTTTATTTTTATCAATGGCAGCAAAAAAACAACGCTGCCGGAATTGAGACCCCGACAAGGTGCGCTCGCCAACGCTCCTGAATGGACCACCACGCAGGCTACCGTCAAAAAACTTCAGGATGAACTAACCGCCAAACCTGACGACCCCCGCACTACCCTACTGCTCGCCAAGGAATTTATGCAGGAAGGCCGCATAACAGGCGACTATTCCTATTACAACAAAGCATCGCTCGACCTGGTCAACAAGGTATTGGCCAAAGACAGCCGGAATTTTGAAGCCATCTGCCTAAAAAGCATGATTTACCTTTCTCAACACCGGTTTTCCGAGGGCAAAAATGTGGCGATGGAGGCGGTTCAGTCCAACCCTTACAACTCCTTTGTGTACGGCTTGCTCTGCGATGCCAATGTGGAACTGGGCAACTACGACGAAGCCGTTAGTATGGCCGACAAAATGGTGAGCATCCGCCCGGATATCCGCTCCTATTCACGGGTGTCCTACATCCGCGAAATATTCGGCGACCTGCCCGGTGCTATAGATGCTATTCATATGGCCATCGCTGCGGGTTTTCCCGGCCAGGAAGACACCGAATGGGCGCGTATGGTGCTGGGCCATTTGTATGAAGACTCCAACCAACTGGACAAAGCCACGGAGCAATACCAGGCCGCCCTGAACGAGCGCCCCGACTACCCATTTGCACTTGCCGGCATGGGCCGTATCGCTGCCTATAAAAAAGATTACCCAGCCGCTATTCAATACTACGAAAAAGCCCGCATAGTGATCAGCGAGGTCTCTTTTCTGGAACAACTGGCCATCCTTTACCGACTGAATAACCAACAGAAAGAAGCGGATGAATATGCCCGCGTCACCCTGAACGCCTTGCTTTCCGACAATATCACCGCTCAAAAAGACAAGGACCAGGGCCACTATTCCGACATGGAACTGGCCAACCTGTACCTGCAAATGAACGAGCCCGCCAAAGCCCTTCCGCACGCCCAGGCCGAGCACCAGCGCCGGCCACAAAACATCGACGCCTGCGAAACACTGGCCTGGGTTTTATACCGGAACGGTCAGGCTGCAGAGGCATTGCCTTATATCACAACTGCCCTGCGCACCAAATCGCAACACCCCGAACGCCTCGTGAAAGCAGGTATCATCATGCTTGCCAATGGCCAAAAAAAAGAAGGTACCGAACTGATTAACAAGGGTTTATCACTCAAACCCTACATGGACGAAACCATCGTAAAAACAGCACAATCGCTCATCACCGGTTAAACTATGAAAACAAACACTGCATTGCGCCGGCTTCCGTTGCTGCTGTTATTCCTTCTTTTTTTCGCAGCAGCGGAAGCCCACACCATCAACTACGACCTGGCAAAACTGTCCCAATCCAGTGTAGCCTGGTCGTATCTGCAACTGGGTTTTTTACACATTCTGCCGCTGGGTCTCGATCATATTTTGTTTGTCCTGAGCCTTTTTCTGCTCAGTTCCAAACTATCGACGGTCGTCTGGCAGGCCACGGCATTTACCGTAGCGCATTCCATCACACTGGGCCTGGCCGTGTACGGGTACATCCAACCCTTACCGGCAGTAATTGAACCGATCATCGCGCTGTCGATCTTTTTTGTAGCCCTGGAAAATATCCTGATTCAGCGGTTAAAACCCGGACGTATCGTTATCATTTTTTTGTTCGGACTGGTACACGGAATGGGTTT
>JADLCC010000224.1 GCA_020847425.1 Saprospiraceae bacterium | reverse complement strand
TTTTCGGAAACGCGCTGCACCACCGTAAAAACCAGGATACTCGGCAACAACCAGCAAATGCTGCGGATCGACAGCGAAGACACCTACAACCTGAGCGCAGCCGAAGAAGAAAGTATGCTGACTAAAATCAGGGAGCTTCTGGCGACACGCCCCATTCGCGCCATCATTTTGCAGGATTACAACAAAGGGGTATTGACGCCCGGACTCATAGAAGCAGTGATTGCGGAAGCAAAAAAAGCCGGCATACTGACTGCCGTGGATCCCAAAAAAGCCAATTTTTTCGCTTATCGAGGTGTAGATTTGTTTAAACCCAATTTGAAGGAAATACGCGACAGCGCCCCGTTTCAGGTACAACCAGACTTGGAATCGCTGCGCCAGGCTGCCTCTTTTTTAAATGAACGGCTCGAAAATCGACTAACGATGATCACGCTATCCGAAAAAGGTCTATTTTTGGACAACGCAAAGGAAGCCCGGGTGTATCCAACCGTGCCGCGCAACATCGCGGATGTCAGTGGCGCCGGCGATACGGTGATCAGCATTGCGACGCTGGCACTGGTGGCAGGCCTGCCGATGGAAACCATTGCGACACTTTCCAACCTTGCCGGCGGCCAGGTGTGTGAATTTCCGGGCGTGGTGCCGGTCAACCGCGACATCCTTGCAGCCGAGCTCAAACAATGGGAATAATCATTTAATATCTATGAGAACAATTGCTACTTTATTGATTTGTTGCCTGTATACTGCTTTTGCCACTGCGCAATCCGAATTGGAATCCGACACGCTTGTGCAGGAATTTTTTGCTGAAGACCCCACCCCTTTTATGTTACCCGCTCCTACCGGCGATGATGACATGTGGGTCAATTATGACTTTGATCAGGCGCCGGCGCTTTGTGTTGCAGAAGGCCCGACGCCCCAGGGCTGGTATTGGGAAAGCGACCTCGGGTTTGCCAATCCCGACGACACGGATAACTTCGCCTTCACCAGTTGCTCTTTTCTGGACTTATCGTCAAGTTTGTCTCACAACCGCAACTGGCTGATTATCAGCCCGGTATTCATACCGGATAGCAGTTACTGGCTCTGCTGGCGCTCCCTGGCATTTCAGGGGCCGATGTATCTGGACGGATACAAGGTGCTGGCATCCACCGCTTCCAACGATCCTTTGAGCGGCGACTTTTCAGATACACTTTTCCGGGCTGCTCAAATGGTTAGCCCGGTCAACGGCATCGGTTCGCTCAACCTGAGCGCCTACAATTACTCGCAAGGTTACATTCATGCGAATGGTTATACCGACACCAGTTACTATTATCTGGATTCCAGCAATCCACTGGCCCCATTCTACCGAGGGCGACTGGAACCGCATATGGTATCGCTAAAATCCTACGCGGGCCAATGGGTGTACATTGCATTTTTGCACGATTCGGACGACGATAACCTGATACAGGTGGACGATATTTTGATCGCCAACAATATGACTTCGGGTACCACCACACCTTCCGATATCCGTTCTTTCCGAATACTCGGCAACCCTTCCCGTCAAAATGCTTATTTTTCCTGGAGCCTGGAAACAGCCCAGGAAACCCGGCTCAGCATCACCAACCAGAGCGGACAATTGGTGCTGGATAAAACCTTCGCCCGGCAGCAGGAACAAAACTGGCATACCGAAATTATGCATTGGGAACCGGGCATTTATTACTGCACCTTACAAACGCCACTGGGACGGGCTACCGGTCGTCTGGTGAAAATTTGAAACGCAAAACAAAAAATGTACTACTTCTGTTGTTTTTTCGTTCCTTTGCCCCGGAAAAATCATACATACAAAAAAGTCCTTTGAAATATCATGCTTAGCCGCCGCAGCGTCCGTATCAAGGTAATGCAACTGCTGTATATGCTCAACAGAGATGAGCAAATCGCATTTACCGATCTGGTAAAAGATTACAACGATGGAATCTGGAAAACCTATGAGTTGTATATTTTCCAACTTCATTTGCTGCTTAAAGTGGCTCAGTTTGCTGAAAAAGATGCTGCAAACCGCAGCGCCAAACTCCTCCCGGGAGACAATGACAGGGCATTTACACCTCGCCTCTACGACAACGAATGCACCCAAAGCCTCGCTAATCACCTTCCATTCCTGAATATTGCAGCCAAATACAAGGTGAACGAAGGCATCGATGAAGACCATATCCGCACGTTGTACCAGGCTTTTTACGAAACAGACGAGTACAAAAACTACCTGGTGCTGCCCGAACCGACGGTAGATGAGCACCGCAAGATTCTGGTCGAACTCTACCGGTTCCTGGTCAACCACGACCTGTTTATCGAAATGTCGGAAGACCGCTACAACAACTGGCAGGACGACGAATCGCTGGTGACCGGCGCTATGAAAAAAACGCTCAAGGTCATGCCGGTGCAGGGTGAATTCTACAAGGAACACGAACCCGCCGACGAGACGGTGCGCGAATTCGGAGAACAACTGCTCCGCAAAACCTGCCAGGAAGATCTGGCACTGTTCAATGAAATTGAACCCACCCTCAAAAACTGGGACGCCGACCGGGTTGCTATTCTCGATATGATCATGCTGAAAATGGCACTCTGCGAACTGCTGCACTTCCCCACCATCCCTACAAAAGTGACCCTAAACGAATACGTGGAGATCTCCAAAACGTATTCCACCGACAAGAGCAAGGACTTTATCAACGGCATTCTCGACCGTTTGATGAAAAAACTGATCAAAGAGGAACGGATTGTGAAAGAAGGACGAGGACTTATTGAATAGTCCGAAGTCGTCAGTGCGAAGTCCGGAGTAGTGCGAAGTCCCTAGAAGATGAAGCGATTAGATAAAAGTAAGGCCCTTTCAGATTGTTGAAATCTGAAAGGGCCTTACTTTTTTACCCATTTCCCCGCACCCACCCGACTTCGCACTGATGACTTCGCACTTCGGACTAGTATCGACTTCGCACTGACGACTTCGGACTAATTTGGAGGATTCTTCCGCTCGTAAGCGTAAGCACCCAGCATGCCGAGTCCTCCGAAAATAGCGATCAGGGCAAAGAAAATGCCGGTTGCGCTGTCTTCCTCCATATGAAAGGTTTGGGTGATGACGATGGCCAGCAACAAGCCGATACCGGCGCCGACAAAGAGCAAACCATTCTTCAGGGTTCTGGATGGATCTACTTCCCGGCGACTTTGTTTGGGTTCCATTCCGCGCTCGATCATCGCCATACGTTCTTTGTTTTCCAGATAACGGATGCCCCATACCATTAAAAATGCGCCCAGTGTGATCGTGATTGGGATAAATAACGCAATAATACCTTCGTGCATGACAGTTTCTTTTTTGTGTGAAAAATGTGGTTTTCGTTTCTTGTACACACTCTGACAGCACTGTTGGGAAGTAGGTTACACTTCCGGCAAAAAAACCTCCGCCATCATACAACGCGCCGAGCCACCGCCGTAAGTCTCGATGGTGTTGATATCGGCATACAACAACCTGGTATGTTTGCTCAGTATTTTTATTTGTGCTTCACTCAGGGCATGGTAGGCCGTGGCCGACATGACCAGAATCGTTTCCCCTTCGGTGTTGCGCACCTGAAGCATATTACCGGCGAAAGCATTCATTTGAGCCAGAGAGATGGAACCCGTTTCTTTCCCGGTATTCCTGAAATGGGTTTCCAGCATGTTCCGTTCAGCAGCATCGCGTACCGAGTCCAGGCAAATCACCACAAAGGTTTCGCCCATAGCCATCATCACGTTGGTGTGGTACACATCCTTTCCATCTCCATCCGTCGAATGAAACACTACCGGATGATACCCGATGGCATGGCACAATTCATCCAGCAAAGCATCATCGGTGCGCGGGCTCAGACATGCATAAGCCAGGTGGTTCGGGTGATCGAAAATGATACTGCCCGTGCCTTCCAGGAAGCGCCGTTTTTCTTCATTGTCTTCAAAATGCAGTCGCCTGTGGGATTGAAAACCCTCATGCAACACCCTGTCAATCACGGCATTGCGCCGTTCCAGGCGTCGCGTGGGCGCAAACATGGGGTAGGTAATCAGTGTACCGTCTTCGTGAAAAGTGACCCAATTGTTGGGAAAAACAGCGTCGGGCTTCACTGGCGTTTCCGAGTCATCTGCAACGATGACATGCACGCCTGCTTCGCGCAGTTTGGCCACGAAAGCGTCAAATTCCTGAATGGCTTTCGTGCGCATTTCCCCGGCAGTCATCTTGCCATCGCGGCTTTGGAAGGCATTACTGGCGGCCGTTTCCTCATTAAAAGCAAAATGGGCTGGGCGCACCATCAAAATATGGGTTGTTGTCTGGCGTCGGATCATGGTCGTGAGTGGTGAATCGTGAGTTGTGAATTGTGAGTTGTGCGTTGTGAAAAAGGAGGTGTCAGCAGCCCCAAATACAAAACACCCCAAACCAAACACACCGAAGTAACGAGTTAAAATGCAGTTGAGTTATTTCTTGTACAAATGCTTGAGTATCAAGCCGAATAACTAATAACTAATAACTGATAACTATTTATTCGGCGGATTCTGTGAATATTTGCGAGCAAATGTAAAACAATGGATGATATCCTCGAAAATGATGCCCCTGAGAAACCAAAATGCCTGAACTGCGGCGGAAAAATGCCCCGTAAAGCGACGTTTTGTCCGCATTGCGGGCAGCGCAACAACCAGGGGAAAGTATCGATGAAAGAACTGCTCCGCCGGTTCTGGAGCAATTTTTCCCACCTGGATTCCAAATTTGTCAAAATGTGCTGGCAACTGCTGATTCCCGGCAAAGTAACGATCGAGTACTTTGCGGGGCGGCAGAAACGCTACCCGCACCCGGTCCAGTTTTTCTTCGTGATCATGTTTTTCTTCCTGCTGCTCTACAGCAAACTGTCGGACAACAACCAGAGCGGTTTGAACATGACCGGGAATAACAAGGAATTTTCCATTGGGACCCAAACGGTAAAAAAGGGCGATCAGGATATCAAGATCAACAACATCAATTTTTTTGAATCGATACAGCGTTACGTGATGGGGCGTGCATTGCGCCGGGCCGTCGATTCGCTGCCTGTCGAATGGCGCACCACCACCACCCGGGAAGCGGTCGATTCGGTGGTAACATTAGTGAACGGCCCCTGGGAACAGCAGGTAATATTGCTGCAATCTATCGGGCAGGATAGTGGCGCCGCTCCCGGATCAATAGATACCATTCCACTGAACTTTGTCGACCGCCAGATAAAAATTTCGATCGACGACATGGTCAACCTGACACCTGATCAAATTATCGAAAAATACGGCTTGACGAGCTGGCTGGATCGCATTCTGATCAAACAAGGGATCAAATCGCTGAAAGACTCCAGCAACCTGATCCGTACCTATACCGGGAGTTTCGGTTGGACGATTTTGATCCTGATCGCTGTGATGTCGTTGGTATTGTACCTGCTGTACTGGCGGCGCAAGCGTTTTTATGTGGAGCATTTTGTTTTCCTGATGCACCAGAACTCCGGGGCTTTCCTGTTGCTCAGCATCGGCATTCTGATTAGTAAAATCCTTGCTCTGGAAGATCAACCTTTGGTGCCTCTGCTGCTGATCGGCTGGATCGCTATTGCGCTGCTGATCGCCATGAAACGGTTTTATCAACAAAGTTGGCCCAAGACCATACTCAAATGGGTAATTTACAGTCTCTTGTACTTTGTCGGTTTCTGTTTGATATTCATTATGAGTCTGCTAACGGTTTTTTTAATATTTTAAAAAACAAGTGGCTCAAGTGCTTGGTTATCTTTGCGGCCTTGGAAAAAGTGTTTTAGTGTTTTGGCAGGAGCGATCTATCTCCAGGCACTCATTTTAATACGAAAACACTAAAAAACGAAAACACTAAAACACACAAAAAAAACACTCAACACATTGTCGTACGAAACCGTCATTGGCCTCGAAACACACGTTCAACTCAGTACTGCGAGCAAAGCCTTTTGTTCGGATGCGGCTGCATTTGGCGGCGCACCCAATACGCATACCAGCACGATCAGCCTGGCGCATCCCGGCACTTTACCGCGTTTGAACAAAAAAGCCATCGAATACGCCGTAAAACTGGGTATGGCGCTGGGTTGTAACATCAACCGCCGCACGTATTTCGACCGTAAAAACTACTTCTATGCCGACCTGCCCAAAGGATTTCAGACGACCCAGGATCGCGCTCCGGTTTGTATGGGCGGCAGCGTCGCACTGAAAGTACCGGCCGGACAGCGCACAAACCCCGTCATACGTATCCACCATATTCATTTGGAAGAAGATGCCGGGAAAAGTACACACGATCAGGCCCCGCACCATTCTCTGATCGACCTGAACCGGGCAGGTGTGCCATTGCTCGAAATTGTCAGCGAGCCCGACCTGCGCGGCCCCGAAGAAGTGGCGGCTTATATGGAAGAGATCCGGCGACTGGTGCGCTGGCTCGGCATTTCCGATGGCAATATGGAAGAAGGTTCCATGCGCTGTGATGTAAATATTTCGATACGCAAGCAAGGCAGCAGCACTTTCGGCAACCGCTGCGAGATCAAAAACATGAACTCGATGCGTTTTGCCAAACGCGCCATTGAATACGAAGTCAACCGGCAAATTGCCCTGATCGAAGCCGGCGGAACGGTCGAACAGGAAACACGTGGTTTCGACGTCGCAGGCGGCGTTACATTCTCCCTGCGCGAAAAAGAAAACGCACATGATTATCGTTATTTCCCGGAGCCCGACCTGCCGCCGGTTGTGCTTTCGGAGGCGTATTTGGCAAACATAAAAGCCGAACTGCCCGCCCTGCCGGCAGAAACGGAGCAATTGTTCCAGACGAGGTTCGGGTTGCCGGTATATGACGCCGAACAACTTGCACAGGAACGCGATACGGCTTTTTATGCGCAGCAACTTTTGGAAACCGCCGTTGTCCAATATAGCGGCAAAGACCTGAGTAAAACCATTTCCAACTTGCTCATCAACAAACTGCTACCCTGGGCAACCGCCGAAAACAAAACACTGCAAGAATGCCCTGTGCAGCCTGAAAACTGGATAGAATACGCACATTTGATTGAATCCGGTCAATTGAGCGCTTCTACAGCAGCACAAAGGCTCTTCCCGGCGTTGTTGGATCATCCGGACAAGTCCGCTGCCCTGCTGGCAACAGAACTGAATCTGCTGCAAAGCGCGGACAGCGATTTTCTGGAACAGTTGGTGGAGGAAGTGCTGGCGCGTTTTCCGGATAAAGTGGCGGAATACCGCAAGGGAAAAAAAGGACTGCTTGGGCTGTTTATGGGAGAAGTGATGAAAGCCAGCAAAGGCAAAGCGGAACCGCAGTCGACGACGAAGATTTTGCAGGAAAAGTTGAAGTAGTTATTGGTTATTCGTTATTCGTTATTGGGCTTTCAGGCTGGAATAGGGAAAATATGGTTTATCTCATTTCCCTATATTGAACTGAACCTGATTGCTAGAATAACAATAGGAAACAAGAAGGCAATATCATTGCCCATTCCAGCCCGATAACTGATAACCGATAACCAATAGGGAGCAGAAATGCAAACACCTCCACCCATTCCAGCCTGAAAACCACCAATAACGAATAACGAATAACTAAATCGTTTTGCCATGAAAAAGATACCATTTGCAGGGTTACTTCTTCTCTTAACCATAAGTGTTTCCGCACAGCAAAAATCACCTACATTCGAGCAATTGCAGCGCGAGATGCTTGAATTGCAGCGGCAGATGATGCAGGAATTTCGGAATAACCCCTTTGGCGGAGGCATGTTTACCTTCCCGGAAGGCGACTCCTCTTACACATTCCGCTTCGACACCACCATTACCGACGATAATTTCTCCGGCACTTTTCGTTTCGGCCCGTTTAGCGGCGACAGTACCCTACAGGACAGCGACCCGTTCGGGTTTGAGTGGCTGCGCAACCAACTGTTTGGCAACGGGTCGGAAAGCGATTTCTGGGGGCCTGCGCCGGAAACAACGCCACGCGAAACACAACCTGGAGAAGAAGAATTATTGCCGGAAGAGCGCCTGCGCCTGGAGGAAGAGCAATCAGGAAAAGGAGCGCCTGAAAAAGGCAACCCCGCCGCTCCGGCCAAACCTGCAAAACCTAAAATAAAAAGCATCCGCATTTAGAAAGGATTCTTTGGTTCTTCAAAATAGTTTCAGTTCTTTGCAGTGGTTCCAAAGAACTTTTGAACAGGCTTGCTGTTAAATTGCCGATTCAGCGCGGTTTGCTTTTTGCCTTTCTCCTGAATCCCTTTCACCAGGGTATTGTTTATCGGATTATATTATTCCTGTCATGTCAGCGAACGAACAAGTGGATGTCATTATTTATCGTGTACGCGAAAGCGGGTTGGAAGTATTTTTAGTTAACCGCGATCAATCCAATCCTGAAAACGGGCAATTATCCGCACCTACGGCAGACGAATCTTCTCCGGAGCGTTTGACCAATCAGTATATAGAACTGGATCCGGTTGCCGATGGAAACGGCGAGTACCGCAAAGCCATAGCCATCGAGGCAGACTGGCATGAAATTCCGTCGCTGAGGGCTTTGATGTACGAAGATTACCGGGTGGCCAAAGAAAAAGCGAAACAGCATATCAAAAGTTTTTTGCCCGATATTGAAAAAGGCACCTATGTTGCTGTAAAAGAAGCCTTTAAGCGAGTGTTGCCTCAGCAATATGCTTTCATAAAGGAATTAAAAGATATCGTCGCCGATAAAAATCAGACGAAGTATATCTGATTTGCATTATCTAAAAAGATGATGTCTTGCAGGTGAATTTTACCCGAAAGTCTCGCTTACTGCCCTTCAAAATTTTGTCAGGTGATCGGCCATTTCCAGCCTTCATTCGCCCTCTTTTTTTAGAAGTTCGTCGGCATAAATGCCACTAAATCTGTCGTTCAGTTCTCAAAACCGACCGTCTACCTAAATTTTATGGACAAGCAACGGTTTTGTCCTGATCTTGTCATTAGGTTCTTTCCTTTCCCACACTGTGTTTCTGAGTCCCCAATAAAAAAATTGTCGTAATGCGCACGTATTGCGATGTAAAAGCAAGCTTCACAGAAAGTTTGATTTGGTTAACAGGCCCCGGCGAAAGCGTCGGGGCCTTATTTTTTTAGAGGTGAGAGGTGAGAGGGTGAGAAGTGAGAGACCGTAGAGTACACCGCCTGCCAAATCCCTTGGGCGGAGCAGGCACACTCTACGGTCTCTCACTTCTCACCCTCTCACCTCTCACTTCTGATAAAGGTTCCATCTTTCAAAAAACGCCTCCACACAGGTGCCGCTCAAAGCGCTCGAAGCATTAAAAAGCACGCAGATCCCCACCTTATCGCGGCGGTTCAGGGCAATTTCACCTTTAAAACCATTGACATAGCCGCCATGGTAAATAATGGTGTCTTGTTCGTGTTGCAAAACCCGCCAGCCCATGGCATAGGAAGCATCATCGCGATCGATCCAGTGGGGCATGATGCGCCGCTCATTGCCGGTTTTTACTACCGGCGTAAAAACCTTGTCGAGTGTGGCATTGGACACCACCTCCGGTTTACAGCCCAGCAGCACTTTCAGCCACTCGCCCATATCGGCGATACTTGCATTGACGCCACCTGCGGCAGCCGTGTTGTAATACAACGGCGATATCGTGTCTGCCACCCAGGCGTTGTTGGCAATCTGAAAATGCGGACGGGCTTTATCCTGGCAGGTTTGCATGGAATAAAAATCGCAGGACGCCGTCGTCATACCTGCGGGCTGGAATATTTTTTCCACCAAAAGTTGCTGGTAGGGCTTTCCGGTGGCGTTTTTCATGACCTCCTCGATGGCACAAAACGCAACATTCTGGTAACTGAAAAAGGAACCTTCCACACCGCATACCGGCGCTTTGGGGAAATACTCGCAAATGATCCGGCGGGTATCGTATCCTTCTTCAATCAGATTGGTGAAAGCATGGTAAGGCAGACCGGTCGTATGCGACAACAGGTGCCAGAGGCGGATTCGTTTTGCCTGATCGCGATCGCGCAGGGTAAAATCGGGGAAATAGCGCTGCACAGGGTCATCCCAGGCAAAGGCCCGGTCCTGCACCAACCGCCCCGTCAGCACCCCCGCAAAACCTTTGGAAAGCGAACCGATTCTGAAAACCGTATGCACATCGACCGAATCAGGCTTGCCTGCGACCCGTTTCCCATAGCCCTGCATAAAAACCACCTGCGAATCCACCACAATGACGACTGCCGCTCCGGGTGTCTGCGTGTTCGACATTTCCTGGGTAAAATAGCGGTTGTAATCCTCGATCAACGCCTTTAGTTTGGGAGAGAGTGGCGGCGGTTCAACCTTCGCCTGATGTGCAACAGGAGCAATATCGGGGCCGGGAGCATTGGCGCAATGCCAGCAAAGCAATGCGCCGCAAATAACAGTACTTATGGAGACCAAATAACCGGGAAAGGATGATTTCATAGCCCGCAAAGGTAAAAAAAAGGCCCGTACCAACATCGTGGTACAGGCCGGGGAGCATCTTAATAATCATCGCTTGCTGTAAGGGAAGGACTCGAACCTCCACAGGGCAGTTAGCGACAGCACAAAGTTTGGTGGTCAACCCCAGTCGGCCGAAGCCGGCTTTACGCTGCGTTTTTCCTGAACTCCCTACCCCCGAGACAGGAGGGCATGGCTGCCAAATTTCATCACCTCACAATAGAATAAAAAAATAAAACAATGCGACTGGCAAAAACACCGCATTTGTTTGCTGTAAGAGAAGGACTCGAACCTTCACGGGGCAATTAGCTGCACCGAAGTGCAATTTTTCTTGTGATTCCCCACCCCCGAGACAGGAGGGCATGGCTGCCAAATTTCATCACCTCACATTTAGAATAGTAATGCTCTTTTGCATTGCTGTTGCGACAAAGGTAAGTGCATCGGCATTTTTATTACAAATATCTCAACGATTATTTTTAAAATATACATTTTCATCAAACAATATACGATTTGTTTGAATTTTTTTAAAAAAAGCAAAATAAAAGGGAATGAAAATTAGCAATCCGTTAATCAACTCCGGCAGCACACTACTGGACATTTTGAGCCCGGGTGAAAAACCGGTACGCTGGAACGCTGTTCCGGCATCGAAAATGGCCAAGCATTGCCGGAACAGCGTTCCAGCGTACAAAAATTGCTCCGGCAGACCCTTGGGGCATAAAAAACAAAAACCGGCAACAGGGTTACTGTGCTGCCGGCTATGCCATACCTTAAAATAGTAGGGATTAAAAAAGAACTAAGTATAGGCGAAAACCCAGGCGGGTAGGCCGAAAGGACGCACTTCAAACAAGTCGTTAGACATTGCTTTGGTGCAGATGTTTATCTCGAAAAAGAAGGAAATGATTAGGTGGCTGATTCAGCCGGGAAGGATATGCATGGAAATTGCGTCAAAGATAAAGTGCGTTTTTGAAAAAGTATATTATTCCTGAAAAAAATATATCAATGACTTGTGCATTTGTATTCATATCCGGCATCTATCCCTGTAGAATACAGATTTTATTCACTAAAAATGATGTTTATGCGCAGTTTATTCTTCCTTGTCGTTTTGTTGTGCTCCACCTTTAGTGCCATTGCCGATAATCGGGTTACACCGACCATTTCGGAAGTAACCGTGTACCGTTCCGGAGCAAAATTGAGCAGCACCGCAACCGTTCGTATACCTGCCGGCAGTTCGGAAGTGGTTTTTGAAAATCTTTCCCCTTATTTCAATGCCAATAGTTTGCAGGTGAAAATTGCGGGTACCGCTACCCTGATTTCTGCTATTTTCCAGATGAAAACGCCGGGCCCCGGACCCGAGAGCCCACGTGCACCAGTTCTGCGCGATTCGCTGGTGCTTTTAGGTGACGAATTAATTCGCACCCGCGACGAGCGGGACGTACTGAACAGCGAAAACAACCTGATCACCAATAAAATGAACCAGATCGGCACCAGCAATCCCGGCTCTTCAAGCGCCGTTACGCTGACTGTTGCTGAACTTCGCGAACTCAGTACTTTCTACCGGATGCGGCTGATGGAAATCAAGGACAGGCTGTTGCAATTGACTATTAAAGATCGAAAGACCAATGAGTTATACCGAAAAATACAGGAAACGCTTAACCGCCTGCAACCCAATGTAGCCAATCAAACGGGTGAAATTATCCTGAAACTGGATGCCGCCGCTGCCCAATCGGTCGAAATCACCTGCACCTACCTGATTACCCAGGCAGGCTGGTCGCCGCTCTACGACCTTCGCTCGGAAGGACTGGACAAGCCGCTGCGGCTCGTGTACAAAGCCAATGTGCGCAACCTTTCCGGGTTCGAATGGAAGGACGTGCGCCTGCACCTTTCCACAGCCAACCCCCTGGTCAACAACAACAGGCCCATTTTAACCCCGGTTTTTGTGGATTTCCGCCCCTTGTACGTGCGGCAGGAACTCGACAAAAAAATGAATGAAGTGAACACCTATAATATGGCGCAGGTGCAAACGAGAGATCTCGGGCGTTCCCGCAGCGAAGCGGACGCTGAACTGGAAGACGTCATCTTTAATCCTGCCCCGCCGGAAAACAGCGGCGACGATTTTATCACCAATTTCGACCTGGCCAAACCGCAGAACATCCTCGCCGACGGCCGGGACAATATTGTCACGGTAGACCAACAGGACGTACCCGCCGAATACGAATACCACGCGGTTCCCAAACTGGAGGCCGCCGTATTCCTGCTGGCCAAGGTGGCCGACTACGGCAAATACAACCTGCTGCCCGGCACGGCCAATATTTTTTACCAGGACACTTATGTCGGCCAAACCACGCTGAATCCACAGACTGTCGCCGATACCATGCTGATTTCACTGGGCCGCGACGAACAAATTACGATCAAGCGCGTGCAACCCAAGGATTTTACCGAACGCAAAAAGGTGTTCAATTCTACCATCCGCGAAACCTATGTGTATGAAATTGCGGTCAAAAACAACAAATCAGTTCCAATCAAACTGGAAATCATCGACCAAATTCCTGTGTCCAAACAGGAAACCATCGAAGTAGAACTGGAAGAAAAAGACGGCGCCGAGTACATAGAGGATTTTGGCAAACTGAAATGGGAACTTACCATTCCGGCCAACCAAAGCAAAAAAGTGCGCTTTTCTTATTCGGTGAAATACCCGAAGGATAAACCGGTGCAAGTGGTGCGACAATAGTATTTTTGTGTTTTAGTGTTTTAGTGTTTTGGAGGTGCGTTGCCCTAGGGGGGTGGGGCGCCCACGGGC
>JADLCC010000223.1 GCA_020847425.1 Saprospiraceae bacterium | reverse complement strand
CTGGCGAAAAAAATCCAGTCGCAGTCGGGAACGGCGTCAAAAGACAAAGGTTCTAGGACGACCAGTGACTGCCCGTCCACCGTCCAGCCCTGCGCGCGGAGCAGGCTGGAAAATTCAGAATCGGGACGGAGTTCGCGGCTGATAAAGACATGCATGGGAGCAAAAGTAGGCGGATCAACCGAGTGTATCAAATTCGTTTCAATAGGCCGTCAAATACTCCCTTCATCCAAAATTTCCCCTCAAAAAACCAAAATCACCAAACTGTACTATCTTGGCCCCCTGAAACCAATTTTAACGAACAATATGAATCTTTTTGCTAAGAAATCTTTGAACGTGCTTCTGACTGAAGCAAATGAAGAAGGGCAGGGCACGCTCCGGCGGCACCTGAGCGCCTGGAACCTTGTTTTACTCGGTATCGGCGCTATCATCGGCGCCGGTCTGTTTGTACGGACTGCCGCCGCTGCAGCCGAACACGCTGGAGCGGGTGTGACGTACAGTTTCATCATCGGCGCCATAGGCTGCGCTTTTGCCGGCCTCTGTTATGCAGAATTTGCTTCGATGATCCCGATTTCCGGTAGCGCATACACCTATTCCTATGCCACCATGGGCGAATTTGTGGCCTGGATCATCGGATGGGACCTGGTGCTCGAATACGCACTCGGCGCCGCCACAGTATCCATCGCATGGTCGGAGTACCTGAATAAACTGCTCGAACAATTCTTCGGGCCCGCCTATGTCATACCCTATCAATGGTGCCACTCACCGTTCCAGACGCAGCTCGAAACTGGCGTGGGCGGCATCATCAACCTGCCCGCGCTGCTGATCCTGCTGATCCTGACGCTGGTACTCATCCGCGGTATCCAGGAATCGGCTACCCTCAACGGCGTTATTGTGGCCGTAAAAGTGGTGATCGTTATTTTGTTCATTGCGTTGGGCTGGGCATTTATCGTACCTGCCAACCACGAGCCGATGATCCCTGCGGTTTCTACATACACCAATGCCCTGGGCAATACGCATAGTTTCGGCGGCTGGGGTGGTATTCTGGCGGGCGCCGGGGTGGTGTTCTTCGCCTTTATCGGCTTCGATGCGGTATCGACGGCGGCACAGGAAACCAAGAATCCGAAGCGCGACATGCCGATCGGGATCATGGGATCGCTGGCCATTTGTACTGTGTTGTACATCCTGTTCAGTTATGTGCTGACAGGTATGGCGAACTACACCGAATTCCGCACAAACGGCGCAGAAGCATCCGTGGCTTATGCCATCAGTACCTATATGACCGGGTACGGCTGGCTGGCCAAATTAGTGACGCTGGCCATTCTGTTCGGCTTCTCTTCCGTGATTCTGGTGATGCTCCTGGGACAAAGCCGGGTGTTCTATTCCATGTCCAAAGACGGTCTGGTGCCGAAAGTATTTTCTGAAATCCATCCGAAGTTCCGCACACCCTGGAAATCGAACTGGCTGTTCCTGGCCTTCGTAGGGGTATTTGCAGCCTTCGTTCCCGGCAGCATCGTCGGTGATATGACCAGTATCGGTACACTCTTCGCTTTCGCGCTGGTATCCATCGGCGTTATTGTGATGCGCAAAAGCGACCCGAATGCCGTGCGTCCGTTCAAAACGCCCTTAGTGCCATTGGTGCCTATTCTGGGCGCAGGTGTCTGCGGCGCCATGATCTTCGGACTCGGTATGGAAAACTGGATCCGCCTGATCATCTGGCTGGTCATCGGTCTGGTGATTTATTTCGCCTACAGCCGGCATAATAGTAAGGTGCAGAAGGGACTTTAAGGTAAATTGATGAGGAATGAGGGATGAGGGATGACCGAGCGTGATGTCGGACATCACGCTCGGTCATCCCTCATTCCTCATCCCTCATCCCTCTCTTAAACAATACATTCATCATGCATATCCACTGGCAAGGTGTTTACCCCGCGCTTACCACTCCATTCACTTCGGACGACAGCATCGACTACGCTGTTTTTGAAAAAAACCTGAACGCGCAACTCGATGCCGGCGTAGACGGGGTGATTCTCGGCGGCACACTCGGCGAGGCGAGCAGCCTGCTGAATGAGGAAAAGTACGACCTGGTGCGTTTTACCGTGGAAAAAACGGCGGGCAGGATACCCGTGGTGATGAATATCGCCGAACAAACCACCCGTGCCGCCGTCGCAGCAGCACGCGCGGCCGAAGATTGCGGCGCCAGCGGACTCATGCTGCTGCCCCCCATGCGGTACAAAGCCGACGACCGCGAAACCCTCGCTTATTTTCGCGCAGTGGCAGAAGCGAGTCCTTTGCCCATCATGATCTACAACAATCCGGTCGATTACAAAATCCTGGTCACGCTGGATATGTTCGAGACCATGGCGGATTGGCCGACCATCAGGGCGGTGAAGGAAAGCACCCGCGATGTGAGCAATGTTACCCGCATGATCAATCGTTTCGGTGATCGGTTCAGTATTCTTTGCGGCGTGGATACCCTGGCGCTGGAAAGCCTGTTTATGGGCGCCAACGGCTGGGTAGCCGGTCTCGTGGATGCTTTTCCCCGGGAAACCGTCGCCATTTACCGCCATGCAAAAGCAGGCCGCCACGCGGAGGCTTTGGCTATTTACCGCTGGTTTTTACCGCTGCTGGAACTGGATATCCACCCCAAACTGGTGCAATACATCAAATTGGCGGAAGTCGCTACCGGCATCGGTACCGAGCACGTGCGCGCGCCGAGGTTGCCGCTGGAAGGCGATGAACGCGCGGAAGTGTGGGCGGTGATTCAGCAGGCGCTGGCGAAACGGCCTGAGATAGGCCCCATTTAAACCCCCGATGGAAATCTCTTCGCAAATTCTTTCGCAAAATAAGTCAGGATCACATCTGCGCCGGCCCTGCGGATGCTGAGCAGCGTTTCCGGCATGGCCCGGTCAAAATCCAGCCAACCGTTTTGGCAGGCCGCCATCAGCATGGCATATTCTCCGCTGACATGGTAGGCTGCGACAGGCAAAGGTTGTTCCTGCTTCAACAATTGAATCACATCGAGGTAGTGCAGCGCCGGTTTTACCATCAGCATATCAGCACCTTCGGCCGTGTCGAGTTCCGCTTCGATGAGGGCTTCGCGGCGATTAGCCGGGTTCATCTGATAGGTTTTTTTGTCGCCGCTTTTTGGAGCGGAATCGAGCGCTTCGCGGAAAGGACCGTAAAAAGCGCTCGCGTATTTGGCGGTATAAGCCAGGATACCCGTTTTGGTGTAGCCTGCTTCATCGAGGGCCTGGCGGATACAACCCACGCGGCCGTCCATCATATCGGAAGGTCCCAGCATATCGAAACCGGCCTGGGCTTGTGCAACAGACATTTTGGCCAGGATGGGTAGTGTTTTATCGTTCACGATTTCGCCGTTTTCCACCAGTCCGTCGTGGCCGTCGCTGCTGTAGGGGTCCATCGCCACATCACTGATCAGGCAGCATTCCGGGAAATGTTTTTTGATCTCGCGGGCGGTTTCCAGGTAAAAATTATCAGCAGCGTAGCTGTAAGTAGCCACCTGGTCTTTCAGGTGGTCGGCTACTGCCGGAAATACGACAAAATTGGTGATGCCCAGTTGCATACACTCCCCGATTTCGCGCAATAATTCATCCGGAGAAAACCGGAAAATACCCGGCAACGATTTGATTTCGCTGCGAATATGAGCGCCATCTACCAGAAACAACGGAAAAATCAGGTGCTGGGGGTGCAGGTGGGTTTCAACGGCCATTCCGCGTATGGCGGCAGACTGGCGGTTGCGACGTGGGCGACGGAGCATATTATACGGTTTCTTACTGTGAGATGGAAAAATAATGAGGAATGAGGGATGAGGAATGACCGAGCGTGATGTCGGACATCACGCTCGGTCATTCCTCATCCCTCATTCCTCATCCCTTTTTTGAGCAAGTCAAAGGGCCTTGAGTAAAAAAGAACAGGGCACTACAGATTACTCTGAGCACCCTGTATAACCCCAAAAAACCAAATGAAAACTTCTTAAAAAAACGCCTCAAGGGCGAGAATTTGCTGTTGTAACACCAAATATTATAATTGGTAGTGCAAATATACGCCGCTCTCCAAATTTGCCAACATATCATCTTAATTTTTTTATGTTTTTTTAATATCTGATGGATACTTCAACTGCCGCTGTTACCGTAAAGTTTTCAGCGATAACCGCCGGGCTGGTGTAAATTTGTCCCGACAAGTTTTTTCACTTGCCGGTAAATATGAAAATAACTTATTCCAAATCAATAACTTGTATTGCGGCAAAAATAATGCTGGGCTGCGCAATCGGCAGCCTTTGCTGGGCCTGTGAGGGAGATAAGGAACGTATCATCCAGCAAAAAGTGGCAGAAAACGTCCGGGATTTCCGCAAAAAAAAATCACTGGAGTGCCGCGACCTCCTGTTGCGGGAAGCCGAAGAAATTGTGGACTCGCTGCTGCTCACAGAAGCGACCGAGGCTATGAGCGATTCCCTCGGCCGCCTGCGTCCCGGCCGACCGGTACAGCCGCCGCCGATTCCGCCGATCGACTCGATGAGCGTCCGCCCTTTGTTCGATTTATTGCCCCCCATTCCGGATACCGGCAAGAAAGGATGAGGCGGTAAGCAACTGAAATGCCTCTGTAAACACCAAATGGAGGGATGAGGGATGAGGAATGAGGAATGACCGAGCGTGATGTCCGACATCACGCTCGGTCATTCCTCATTCCTCATTCCTCATTCCTCATTCCTTATCCCTGTACTTTGATCGATCCAACACTCCTTCCAGGCCCCCCTTTCAGGCGACTCCCCCTCGTCCTGCTGCTGCTGTGCCTGTGCGGAGCCCTGTACGGTCAAACGCCCTATAACTTTTCCAATCTCCGAAGCCGGGTCATAAATGCGGGCCTGCCGGTGCAGCCGCTCGATTCCCTGACGGTAATGCCGCCCCTGCTTTCCGTTTCCCGCTCCGACTCCGGCGAACTGCTGGATGCAGGCATTTTTACCTTGAAAAGCAACCTGCTGGTAACAGATACGGCCCGATTAAAGGCTATTTGCCCCGATTGTCGGCAACTCAAAGTTGTTTACAGGGTATTGCCCTATGATTTTGCCGCGCCCCTGCGCCGGCTCGATACCATCGCCATTCGCCGGAATGCCCGCACCGACGCCATCGAATTCGATTATTCGCCCTACGAACCGGCCAACAAACCCTGGGAAACCAACGGACTCCAGTCCTCGGGCGCCTACACCCGCGGTTTGTCTTTCGGCAACAACCAGAACCTCGTTTTTAACTCCAACCTGAACCTTCAGTTGTCGGGCAAACTGGGCAACGACCTCGAACTTCAGGCCGCACTTTCCGACAATTCCGTGCCCCTGCAACCCGACGGAACCACCCGCCAACTCCAGGAATTCGACCGGATTTTTATTCAGTTAAAAAGAAAAAACACGGCCCTGACTGCGGGCGATTACGACCTCGTCAGGCCCAACGGCTATTTCTCCAATTACTTCAAACGCCTGCAGGGCGCCATGGTGGAGCACCGGCAAATCGGCAACTGGGGATTGGGGGGGAAATCCACCGGCGACACCTTGTCCGTGCGGGCCGCCGCCGCCGTATCGCGTGGGAAGTTCGCCCGGCAAACCATCCAGGGTCAGGAAGGCAACCAGGGACCTTACCGCCTGCAAGGCGCTGAGGGCGAGCGCTTTATCATTGTGCTGGCCGGAACAGAAAAGGTTTTTGTGGACGGGCAGTTGCTGCGCCGCGGACTCAGCGACGACTATGTGATCGACTACAACCTGGGCGAACTGACCTTCACTTCCCGCAAACTCATCACCAAAGACAGCCGGGTAATCGTGGAGTTTGAATACGCGGTACAAACCTACCTGCGCTCCACTGTCGCGGCCAATCTGGCCTGGAATACCCGCCGCAGCAAAGTGTACCTGAATTACTACGCGGAACAGGACAGCCGTAACAACGGCGGCGCACAAGACCTCTCCCCTGCCGAACGCCGCAGCCTGGCCGAAATCGGCGACGATCTGCGCATGGCCTTCGCTTCCGGGATCGATACGCTGGATGTATTCGACCCGGCCCGGGTACAATACCGCACGGTGGATACGCTGGTTTGCGGCCTGCCCGTTCAAATACTGGTGTACAGCACCCGGCCTGATTCGGCGCGTTTCACGGCACGATTTACGGAAGTGACACAGGGACAGGGCAATTACGTGCTGGCACTCACCGCCGCCAACGGCCGCGTGTACCGCTGGGTGGCGCCCGACCCGCTTACTTGCCAGCCCACCGGCAATTTTGAACCTGTCGTGCGGCTGATCGCTCCGGAAGCGCGGCAACTCTACACGCTGGGCGGCGATTTTCAGGTGTTCAAAGGCGGTAGCGTACAGGCGGAACTGGCGCTGAGCAACCGCGACCTGAACCGTTTTTCGCCGCTGGGCAATAGTGATAACCTGGGCGGCGCAGGGTTTCTGGGTTTTCGCCAAAAAATCCCTTTGGGCAATGAAAAAAACGGCTGGCAGGCGGGTGTTTCCGGCAATTTTGAATACACTGCCCGCACTTTTTTGCCGCTGAATCCCTACCGGCCTGCGGAATTTACCCGAGATTGGAACAGCAGCGGAAGTCTGGATACGGTGGCCGAGCAGATCGCACGGGGCGGCTTTTCGCTGAAAAAGAAAGACTGGGGGGAATCGCGATATGAATTCGGCTCTTTCCAGCGGCAGGGTGTGTACGAAGGATACCGGCATTTCGGGCAGTTGCGGGTGCAGCAACGCGGCTACGAACTGCTGGGCGAACTCAATTTTTTGCAGACAGACGGCCGCGCGGAAAGCACGCGTTTTGCGCGACCGAAACTGGATTTTTCCAAAACATTTTTCAGAAAAGACAGCACCCTCCGCCAACCGCTGATCAAAACGGGGGTTTATTTTGAACGGGAAAAAAACGAACGCAACGCGACCGCCGCCGATACGTTGAACCGCGCCAGTTTCTGGTACGACCTGCTGCGGCTGTACTTTCAAACACCGGAAAACCAGAACAGGTGGCAGTTGGGCGGTTTTCTTTCGCGCCGCAACGACTTCGCACCCAACGGCGCATTTTTTAAACAAAATACGGAAGCCAACGAACTCAATCTGAACGGAAAATGGCAAAAAACAAATGGAAATAACACTGCTAATCAACAGATTAACTGGAATTTTACCTACCGCACCTTGCGTGTGCTGGCGCCCGAACTGACAACCGAAAAACCCCTGGAAACCTACCTCGGTCGCGTAGACTACAGCCTTGCTGCCTGGCGCAATGCCCTGAATTTTACGACCGGCTACGAACTCGGTTCGGGCCAAAGCCCCAAACTGGAATTCAACTACCTCTCCGTCAACCCCGGCGAAGGGCAGTACACCTGGGTGGACCGCAACCGCGACAGTATTTTGCAGGTGGATGAAATGGAAATTGCCATTTTTCAGGACCAGGCGAGTTTTATCCGGGTGGCCGTGAGCACACCCGATTATATCCGAACCAACAATGTACTGCTCAACCAAAACCTTCGCCTCGACCCACGCATCGTGTGGGGATCGGCGCGCAAAGGCTGGCGGCGCACCCTGAGCCGGTTTTCCACGCAAAGCACGCTGCAAATCAACCGCCGCACCTATGCCGGCGCCGCTGAAATATCTCCCTGGAATCCTTTTCAATTCGATATAGCCGACACGGCTTTGGTGACCGTGACGGCCACGGTGCGCAATATCCTGTTCGTCAATCGCGCCAACCCTGCTTGGGATGCCAGTCTTGCGCAGGGCGACAACCGCAGTCAGGTAGCGCTCACCACAGGTTTCGAGCAGCGCCGCGCCCGCGACTGGACCCTGCACGGTCGCGTGAACCTCTCACAGCACTGGAGCGCCGAAGCCGACCTGATCCGTGCCGGGAAAAGCACCGATAATCAGGCATTCAACAACAGGGATTTTGACATAAAAACCTGGGAAGCAGGCCCCAAACTGACCTGGCTGCCCAGTCGGACGTTCCGGATTGCCAGCAATGTGAAATGGAAGGACAGCCAAAATGCCATCGGTGAAATGGAACAGGCCGCGCAAATCAACTGGAATACGGAACTGACCTGGAACCCGCAATCGAAACAAAATGTGCAGGGCTTCCGGGCTGCCACTTCTTTACGCGCTAAAATCACGCTGGCCGATATCCGATTCTCCGGCCAAGCCAATACCTCCGTGGCATTTACCATGCTGGAAGGTCTTCAGGACGGGAAAAACTACCTCTGGAGCCTCAACCTGGACCGCCAACTCTCCAAAACTGTGCAAATGAGCCTGAATTATGAAGGCCGCAAAACGGGAGACAACCGGGTGGTACATGTGGGGCGGGCGCAGGTGAGAGCCGTTTTTTAATCGTGAGTTGTGAGTCGTGAATAGTGTGTGGGGGGGG
>JADLCC010000222.1 GCA_020847425.1 Saprospiraceae bacterium | reverse complement strand
GAGAAAGGTCGGTGTTGGAGGCGCGAATGGTCACCAGGTCCTGGTATTTCGGGATATTGATGACGTCGCCTGCCTTGAGGATATGGTCTTCCACAGAGCGGGGTGCGCGCATGGCTTCATCCAGGCGGGTCACGACAAAACCTTTGTTGTTTTCGGTGCGGAACAGGGTAGCGGCCCGGTTATCGGCCTCCGAGGATAATCCGCCGGCGCGCTGGATCAGTTCCGACAGGCGTTCGTTGTCGGAGGTCAGGGCGTATCTGCCGGGGTACAACACCTCTCCGTTGAGGTCCACAAATTCCTGCAATTCAAAATCGGGTGCGGTGCGGACCACAATCTCGTCGAAGGGCTGAATCGTGAAGTCGCTGCCGCCGCCGGTGATATTGTAATTGTTGTCCACTTCCACGGAAATGGCCAGGGTGCGGGTGGGCTGATTGGGCGTAATGACCACGCGGTACACATCCACCCGGTTGCGGGCGGCTTCCAGTTTCATGCCGCCGGCCAGGATCAGGGCATCTTTGAGTGTGAGGCTGGGGCTGTACTGAAACTTGCCGGGCGTCCGGACAGCGCCGACCACATTGACATCCGCCACATCGGTATAGGCCGGGGCCGATAACGTTACAATTTCATCGAAGGGTTGCAGTCTGATATTGGCGGCGCTGGCAGGATTGGCTAGCGCATCAGCAATATTGACCGGCAGGTAATCTTTTTCTTTGATGTTGTTGGGATTGGTGCGCAGGATATAACCCAGGCCCGTGGCGTCGGGGCTGAGTCCACCCGCCAGGGTAATGGCGCGTTCGAGCGTGATCGAGGAGTCGGAGGCAAAAGGATAGTCTTTGACCGCTTCCCGCACGGCGCCGCGTACGCTGATGGTAGTATTATCTGTATAGCGCGACTGGGCATACACGGTCAGGATGTCTTTGGGCGCCAGCAGCAAGTCGTCGGCACTGCCCGGGGCGGCCAGCAGGCGGGAAGGGTTGATCTGGATGAGCCGTTTGGTGCCGTTGGGGTTTTCGCGGAGCAAAAAAGCGACGTCTAAACGCGATTCCGGGCGCAGTTCACCTTTTTTCAGCAGGTCGCTGATACGGGGCGTTTCGGTCAGGGCGTATTTGCCCGGCAGATTGACGCGGCCTTCGATGGAAGCCGTGTTTTCAATTTCCGTGGGGATGGTGCGGACAATAACCTGGTCGCCGTTTTTCAACTCGAAATTCTGCTTGTTGGCCAGCAGTGTTTTCAGGTTGACATCGATCAGCACCTGTTTGTCGTCGGCAAAACGGCTTACCTGGATAATTTCCCGGTAAGCGTCTGCGGTTAATCCGCCTGCAAAATCGAGCAGTTGCATCAGGTTTTCCGTGCCGGTCAATTCGTATTTAAATGGTCTGCGGATAGCGCCCTGGATGGAAACGATGCGTTCGGCAATGGGGATGTGGATGATATCGTTGTTTTCCAGCGCGAAGTCGTACTGGGTGGAGGGGTTGTTGATAAACTGGTAGAGGTCGATGGTTTTGCTTTGCCGGCCGCGGATCAGTTTGATGTTCCGCACGGTGCCGAGTTCGGTAGGTCCGCCGGCTGCCACGAGTGCGTTAAAGGCGTTGTTGACCGCTGAAACCGTGAAACTGCCGATGTTGTAGGCTTCTCCAAAAATGCTGACGCTGATGGTGCGCGCGGTGGTCAGGTTGACTACAAACTGCTCGGGCGCGAAGCGGTAGAAATTGCCGAAGCGGCTGCGCAGGAGTTCTTTGGCCTGTCCGAGGTTCACGCCTTTCAGGAAAATTTTAGGCATGTTGCTCGGCGCGATATACCCGTCTTTGTTGATGGTAAACTTGCTGTCGAACTGGGACGCGCCGAATATACTGATGGTGAGTTCGTCACCGCCGCTCAAAATATAGGAATCGGGCGGTTTTACTTCGTTGGTGGTGCGGTAAATGGCTACGTCTTTGGCGCGGAACAGGTGGTGGCCGTAAATTTCGGTAGGCGGCAGCGACAACTGGTTTTTTTGAGCCAACTGTTCTGCGGCGGCTTCTTCCACGCTGGGTGTTCCGGCTGCGGGAGCGGTACTGGAGGAAGTGGAAGGCACGATTTCTACCGTTAAAGGCGTGCCGCCGGGCGTTTCGGATCCCGAGGCGTTGTTGCTGTCAGCGGCCTTTTTTTCCGCTTCCATTTCATTGATCACTTTTTCGATCTGCGGCTGTAACAGCACCAGTTGTTCGGGTGTTACATTGTCGATGTCTATGCCTTGGTCCATGAGCCGCGCTTTGACTTCGTTTTCATCCAGACCTTTCGACTGAATGATGGAACGCGCTTGTTGTTCTATGGCTTGTTTGTTCTGGGCAGTAACGCTGCCGCATACAAGGAGGAGCAAGAGGAGTATGTGGTGGAATTTCAATGTATTATCGTGTTTTTGTCCTCACCCCCAACCCCTCTCCAAGGGAGAGGGGAGACGTAGAGTACACCGTGATTTCTTTGTTTCTGTTTTGACAAAAGGTCGTGCGCATTTCGAAGGTAGGGCGGATTGATTAAGAGGTAGTAAACCCTGAAGCAATGCGAATATAAAGGTTAAAACAGAATCATTGGTGCTGAAAAAATGGTTAAACTAACCCAACCTGGGTGTCATTCCGACGATAGGAGGAATCTGGCCCAGCGTGAAATGAGTGCTTCCGTTTTTCTCTTGGCCAGATTCCTCCTATCGTCGGAATGACACGCGGGTTGGGACAGTTCCAAACATATTATGGCGTTTTTGATTCGTGGAAAAGCGCGGGGCAAATCGTGAACTTGTTATTTTAGAATGAATCGAGTGGCCAAAAAATCCTGTAAAATCCTGTAAAATCCTTTAAATCCTGGTTCAACCCCCTATCCTCCAAAAGGATGCCCTTTCTCCGGCAAATGTACCAAAGGATGCGCATTTTCCCCCGGTGTGCTCATTTCCAGCAGTCTCAGTCGGCTGGTCAGTGCTACGGATGCCCCGGCGTCTTCGATGCTCCAGCCTTGTCCGGCCAGGATGTTTCGGTAACTTTCCTGGTGCAGGTCGCCGAAGCCTTCCGAAAAATTCCAGTGTTCTCCGTCGAGGCTCAGGCTGCGCAGGGGGCCTTTCCCGGCGTCGGGTGGCAGGGTAGCGGCGTCGATGCTGAGGAACCAGCGCACGCGGGCCCGGCCGAATTGCAGGGTACCGGCAGCGCGGCTGTGGTTGCGCTGGTGTACCGAGGCGTCGAGCACCGGACCGAAAACCCATTGCAACATATCGAACAGGTGAATACCGATATTGGTGATGATGCCGCCCGATTTGCTTTCGTCGCCTTTCCAGGAGGCGTGGTACCACAGTCCGCGGGGCGTAATATAGGTCAGGTCCACTTCGTACACATGGTCGGGATCGCCGCTTGCCACTTTGTTTTTCAGCGCAATCACCTGCGGGTGGTGCCGGAGTTGCAGGATGGTCCATACTTTCCGGCCGGTTTCCTGTTCCATTTCGCGCAGGGCGTCGAGGTTCCAGGGATTGAGCACGAGGGGTTTTTCACAAATCACCTCGGCGCCGTAGCGCAGGGCGTAACGGATGTGCGCGTCGTGCAGGTAATTGGGCGAACAAATGGTCACGTAATCTACCGGCATGCCATTGCGCCGCAGTTTTTCCAGGTGCCGGTCGAAACGTTCAAATTCGGTAAAAAAGGCGGCTTCCGGGAAATAGGCATCCAGGATCCCTACTGAATCGTTGGGGTCCACAGCGGCGGCCAGGGTGTTACCTGTGGCCTGGATGGCCTGTAAGTGGCGGGTGGCTACGTAGCCGGCTGCTCCGATGAGGGCGAAAACGTGAGTCGTGAGTCGTGAGTCGTGAATGGTGGTGGCGTTTGGGGTTTTTAAAGGGAACACGGATTTAAGGGATGGGACACGGATTTTTTTCACGTAGAGTGATGGAACACAGATGACACAGATGAGACACAGATTTAAAAGGATTTATAATGGCCTGATGGCCATTTTTTGATTTTTCTAACTGATCTTTTTCAGATTCTGCTCTGCTGAAAGCAAAGATAAATCCCAAAAATCTAGAACGTGTGGCCGTCAGGCCACTACATATCCTTTTAAATCTGTGTCTCATCTGTGTCATCCGTGTTCCATCACTCTACGTGTGAAAAAATCAAAAATCCGTGTTCCATCACTCTACGTTGGAAAAAAATCCACTCACTCCATCCGTAATCTCCTTCAATATCCCCTCATTCAATTCCGAGTGCATGGGCAGTGAAAACACCGAATCGCACAATTGCTCGGTCACGGGCAGTACGCCACCCTGCCACCAGTGCTGGAACGCGAATTGTTTGTACAGCGGCACGGGGTAATAGATCATGGCCGGAATACCCAGTTCCTGCAGGTAGGCTTTCAGGTCGTCGCGGCGTTCGGAGCCGCCGGATAGCCGCAGGGTGTACTGGTGGAAAACGTGGGTGGAATTGTGTTGTCTTCCCGGGATTGTCAGGTCGGGTATATTGGCAAAAACACTGTCGTAATACAGTGCAGCGCCACGCCGACTGGCATTGTAGGTGTCCAAATGGGGCAATTTGACATTCAAAACGGCGGCCTGCATGGCGTCGAGGCGTGAGTTGACGCCGATTTTGTCGTGGTAATACTGGCGCGACTGGCCGTGGTTGGCGATCATGCGTGCTGCTGCGGCCAAAGCATCGTCGTTGGTCATCAGCGCGCCGCCGTCGCCGTAGCAACCGAGGTTTTTGGATGGGAAAAACGAGGTGCAGCCGAAATGGCCCATGGCTCCCGTTTTGACGGTATGTCCGCCGGAAAAAGTATAGTCTGCGCCGATGGCCTGGGCATTGTCTTCGATCACGAACAGGCCGTGTTTTTCGGCCAGGGCCAGAATGGGTTCCATGTCAGCGCTCTGTCCGAACAGGTGTACCGGCACGATGGCTTTGGTGCGGGGCGTGATCGCCGCTTCCACATGTGCGGCGGTGATATTAAAAGTTTCGGGGTCCACGTCCGTCATCACCGGCACGAGTCCGAGCAGTCCGATGACCTCCGCTGTGGCTACATAGGTAAAGGCGGGCACAATCACCTCGTCGCCGGGTTTCAGGCCGAGAGCCATCATGGCAATTTGCAGGGCATCGGTGCCGTTGGCGCAGGGGATGACGTGTTTTACACCCAGGTAAGCCTCCAGGTTTTCGCGAAAGGCATTGACTTTCGGGCCTCCGATGAACATGGTGGATTGCAATACCTCCTGCAACTCCCGCTCGATGTCGGACTGGATGCGCTGGT
>JADLCC010000221.1 GCA_020847425.1 Saprospiraceae bacterium | reverse complement strand
AGCGTGAAAAGCAATATTTGCACTTTTGCTTGAGCAGATCCTTCGCTACGCTCAGGATGACACCCAGGTTGGGACAAATTCGATTAATTCATAGCGATTCTGATCTGTTTTAACCCATGATTCGCATTACTATTAAGATTAAGTGTTTGTTTATTTACCGGTAGGGGTATGGCAAATATAATCTTTTCCCTTCTGTTTGCCATATCCAGTTTGTGGATTAAAAAAGGAAAACAAGTTCTTCCGATGGCTATTGTGATAAAAATGAAATTTTTACAAATGAAAAAATAATCATATTTACATCGTTCTATTTTCCATTTATGCCATGTAGCCGACATAATCTTTTGCAACAACTGTGCCTGAATTGCAAGTATAGTTTTTGAAATGAACTTTTTAAATCGTTTTCCCATTACCTCATCTTACTTTTGCGCCGCTTTTTAAAACGATCGGTCGGTCCCGTCTCCGATCAATGCTCAATATGCCATCTGTGAAAAAAAGATACCTAGTTACTGCTGCGTTGCCTTACGCTAACGGCCCTTTGCACATCGGTCACCTGGCAGGCGCGTATTTGCCTGCCGATATATATGTTCGTTACCTGCGACTGATGGGACGTGATGTGGTGTTTGTCTGCGGTTCCGACGAACACGGGGCGGCGATCACGGTGAAAGCCCGCAAGGAAAACACCACGCCGCAGGCAATCGTCGATCAGTACCATACCATACTGAAAGACACTTTTGAGAAGATTGGGATCGATTTTGATATTTACCACCGCACCACAGCGCCGATACACCACCAGACTTCTCAGGATTTTTTCCGAAAACTGCGCGAAAAAGGCGCTTTTCTGGAAGAAACCACCGAGCAGTACTTCGATGAAATAGCGGAGCAATTTCTGGCCGACCGTTACATCGTGGGCACCTGCCCGGTGTGCGCCAACCCGGAAGCATACGGCGACCAGTGCGAAAAATGTGGCTCCGCGCTCAGTCCAACCGACCTGATTGAGCCCAAATCCATGCTCAGCGGCTCCGTGCCCGTCAAACGACCCACCAAACACTGGTTCCTGCGGCTCGACCAGCAGGAAGCCTGGCTGCGCGAATGGATCAATACCGGCGTCGTCGATGGCAAAAAACTGCACAATCCGGCCGACTGGAAAAACCACGTGCTGGGGCAGTGCAATTCCTGGCTCGACCAGGGCCTGCAACCCCGTGCAATGACCCGCGACCTCGATTGGGGTGTGGATGTGCCACAGGAAATTCCTGACGCGAAGGGCAAAAAACTGTATGTCTGGCTCGATGCCCCCATCGGATATATTTCGGCCACCAAACAATGGGCCCTCGACAACGGAAAAGACTGGGAACCCTACTGGAAAAACGACGATACCGCGCTGATCCATTTTATCGGCAAAGACAATATCGTTTTCCATTGCCTGATTTTCCCGGCCATCCTCCAGGCGCACGGCGATTTTATCCTGCCGGTCAACGTACCTGCCAACCAGTTCCTCAACCTCGAAGGGCGCAAACTGAGCACTTCCAAAAACTGGGCGGTGTGGGTGCATGAATACTGCGCCGAATTTAAAGGCCAGGAAGACGTGCTGCGCTACAATATGGTGAAAAAGATGCCCGAACAATCGGACAGCGAGTTCACTTGGAAGGGATTTCAGGAAACCAACAACAACGAACTGGTGAACAACCTCGCCAATTTTGTGAATCGGGTGCTGGTGTTGTCGCACAAATATTACGCAGGCATCGTGCCGGCTGTCAACCCCGACCTGGATTTTAAAAGCGGCTGGGAAATGGATAAAACCGGCTCCTACGACCAGGAATTGTCGTTGCTGTACGGCAAACTGCGCGAAATGGGCGCCGAAATCGAAAAATTCAACTTCCGGGAAGCCCTGCGCATCGTGATGGAAATATCCAGTGCCGGCAATGCCCTGCTCCAGTTCAACGAACCCTGGAAAACGGTGAAAGACACGCCGGAAACCGTCAAAGTGGTGCTCAACCTCGCCCTGCAATACGTTGCGGTCTTGTCGGTCGCGATCCGGCCTTTCCTGCCGTTTTCCGCCGATCGGCTGCGCAAAATGCTCAATCTGGGCCAATTGCGCGATAAAGGCGACCTGCTGGCAATCCTCAACGAACTGGTGGAAGGCAATCCTATCGTATTGCCCAACCATGCGCTTGGGCAAGCCGAACACCTGTTCAGCCGCATACCGGACGAGGTGATCGACGCACAAATTGCCAAACTGGGCGCCGGCACACCGGCCCCGGCGCCTGAAACAACCGAAATTCAATACGCACCTATGAAAGAAACGATCCAGTTCGATGATTTTGCCAAAATGGATATCCGCACCGGAAAAATCCTGACAGCGGAAAAAATGGAAAAATCCAAGAAACTGCTCAAACTGAGCGTCGATCTCGGCTTTGAAACCCGCACGATCCTGTCGGGCATTGCTGAACACTTCAGCCCGGAAGAGGTGGTCGGCCGCGAGGTGGTCGTATTGGCCAACCTGGCGCCGCGCCCGATGATGGGTGTCGAATCGCAGGGCATGATCCTGATGGCGGAAAACGCGGGAGGCCAGTTGAGTTTTGTCAGCCCTGCGACAGGTTGGCCGAGCGGTTTCGGCGTAAAATGAAAATTGTTTCATTTTTTCCCCGCTGAACATTTACCTTTGCGGTTGCTTTTTAAAAGGCAGCCTCTAATTTGTATTTAAAATTCTGATTCTCAACTAATTACATTAAAATGGCTTTAATCGGAACGATTCGGAAGAACGGATGGATTCTCATCGTGGTGATGGTTCTGGCACTCGGCGGTTTCATCTTGATGGACGTGATCAAGAACAGCAGCAATTATTCTGCCGGTGACGTGAATATGCTTGGCAAAGTGAATGGCGAAGAAATCAAGCGTGCAGAATTCGACTCCTATGAAAAACTGGTGTATTCCAATGCACAAGGAAACACCTACCAGGTGCGTACGCAGGTCTGGAACTATTTTGTCGAAAATGCGCTGATGCGCCAGGAAGCCGAAAAAGTAGGTCTTGGTGTGAGCAAAGACGAACTGATGGAACTGGAGTTCGGTACCAACCTGAGCCCCATTATTGTAGATCGTTTTAAAGGCCCCGACGGCCAGGCCAACCGCCAAACGTTGGCGGGCATTAAAAGCGCTATCGAATCGGGTCAGTTCACCGACCCTACCAACCGCGCTTACTGAGCTACCCAGGAAAAAGAAATTATCAAAAAACGCCTGGAAGATAAGTTGATGGGCCTGGTTTCAAAGGGTATTT
>JADLCC010000220.1 GCA_020847425.1 Saprospiraceae bacterium | reverse complement strand
GGGCCAGTTCAAGTACGTTCCCAAAACGCCGTCGAGGCTGTACATTCCTTACCGCGAGGGAAATTTGTGGGGCTATTGCGACACCTTGGGGCAAGTGCTCCTGTCACCTCGATACGACAGTGTCGGTTTTTATGACGGTTGGTATTGCGAGGGCGCCGTTTTTAAACAAGATGGACTTTACGGCGTTCTGGATTATGATTTTGAAGAAATAATCACCGGATACGATGCCAGCCCCGGCCTTCCCGTTAAGAACGATCGGTACGCCATTGTAACAAAGAATTCCCGGGTAGGAGTAGTTAATACAGACAATCTTGCATTCATTCCCATAGAATTCGATTCGGTCAGTTTTGAGTACCTGGACTTTTGGAACATCGTTACCCGGCAAAACGGTAAATTTGGCTTATACGGCAGATATGGAGAGCTAAGGGCAACGCCTCAGTTTGACGAGGTGCTTCCGGCCTATTATTTTCAGGAAGTGTACAAACTAGCAGGCATGGTAGGCAGAAAAAAAGATACCTGGTATCACATCGGTCCCGATGGTAAACAAACCGTTTATACTGCTTTGACAAGAAGGGATTCCCGCCAGCCTGTTGCCGACAAAAAACAGTTCGACGCTACCCATACTGATAAAATTTCTCCGGCAGAAAAACGACAACTTGAGTCGCTGGAACCGGAACTTAAAAGCAAATACGGCATCTCGAAAATCCTTTACAATCGCGTTGTGGGCTTTTCGGGAGGGCGGTACGAATACGTGCTGGTGCAAAAAAACAAGCAAGTGGCACTTTTATATGTTGACAGCGGCAATATCCATTCCGATTTTTTTGACGATATCATGGGGGTGATAGGCAACGGTTCTGAAGAAGTAATAGAGGTAATGGAAGGAGAGAAAGTGGAGCAAAACCTGCACACCAAATATCCATCGGAGGTTTTGCTGGTGAGAAAAGGAAAAAAATACGGAATGGTATCCCCACAAGGACAGGAAGTGCTTCCGTTCGTGTACGATGGATTTAGTGAAATATCCGATCAAACCATTGTCACGCACCAAAAGAATAAGAAGGGAATCATTAATCTGTTAACCCATTATCCGCCGCTTCCCTGCCGGTATGACGATATCCGCTATCACAAAGGATTACCGGTAAATAAAGTCTGGAATTTCGAGATTTATCAGGTAAGCACTAACGGCCGCAGGGGTTATGTAGGCAAAAACGGCGTCGAGTATTTTAAAAACCAATAAAACATTCATATGGAAATCGGAATCGACAGTTTTGCCGCCATGCCTGCCACCGGCAGCAGCGCAGATGCCCTGGCACAACTGCTGGAAAGAATGGAACACGCCGATCTGGCGGGCCTCGACATATTTGGTATCGGCGAACACCACCGCAAGGAATTCCTGGATTCGGCGCCAACGCTGATCCTGGCCGCGGCTGCTGCCCGCACCAAACGCATTCGCCTGACCAGCGCCGTGACGGTACTCAGCGCTGCCGACCCGGTGCGCGTGTTTCAGAACTTTGCGACCCTCGATCTGATCTCCCAGGGTCGGGCCGAAATGGTGGTGGGGCGCGGTTCTTTTATCGAAGCCTATCCGTTGTTCGGGCTGGATCTGAACAATTACGACGCACTTTTTGCTGAAAAACTGGACCTTCTGCTAAAAATCCGCGACAACGAGACGATTACCTGGTCCGGGAAATTCCGTCCGGCACTGCGTGAGCAAACCATCTATCCCAGGCCTTTGCAACATCCCTTACCCATCTGGGTGGGCGTGGGCGGCACACCTGAGTCGTTTATCCGTGCCGGCGCCCTGGGCCTCCCGCTGATGGTGGCAGTGATTGGCGGCGAAACGCACCGTTTCCGCCCCTTGGTCGACCTGTACCGCGAAGCAGGAAGGCGCGCCGGGCACGCACCGGAACAACTGAAAGTGGGCCTGCACTCGCTGGGTTACGTGGCCGAAACACGGCAAAAAGCCATGGACGATTATTACCCGGGCTACGCCGAGACCTTCACCCGTATCGGCCGCGAACGCGGATGGCCGCCGGTGACCCGCGCGCGTTTCGACGCTCAGACGCACGACGAAGGCGCACTGATTATCGGCAGTCCGGAAGAAGTGGCAGAAAAAATACTGCGACACAGCGAGGCGCTTGGCGGCATTTCACGGCTTACTTTTCAAATGGACAACGCGGGTTTGTCGCATGAACAGTTGAAGCGGGCGATCGAGTTGATTGGAAAGGAAGTGGCGCCGAGGGTGAACGGTGGGATGGTATAAGTTGCTTTTACAGGGAAATACCAAAGTGTGAATTCTTCCGTTTTCCCGATAGAAAACACCCATTCCTTTTGATGCTTCACCGCCGCATTTTCCCTGCCCTTTTTTTACTGATGGTCTGTTGTACCTGCTTGCTGGTTGTGAAACAATGCGGAGCCGGGCGGGTGTCGGAAGCGTTTATGGATGTGGATGCGGGTATACGCGACAACATAACCGCACAGGAAAACGTCCTGGAAGAAGGCTTCTGGAAACTGGAAAGTCAGACAACTTCGATTTTCAAGTCAATTGCAAAATCCTGAATTTCCACCTCACCCGTTTTCGCGGCCGGAAAGACCCGGAAGTCGTTGAAAATCAAGGGGAACAATTCAATGCTTCCGTCCGTGAATTATTGAAAACAGCACAGCCGGGTGACCGCTTGCTGTTTGATGAAATCCGGGTAAAGTGTGGAGAGGAACCTTCACCAAGAACCCTGGCTGGATTGTCCTTGCGGGTGGAGTAATCAGGCTACACTTTTCCGGAACATTGCTGTATGCACCGCATAAGCATAATGGTGCCCAACAATCAACACAACAGCCGCGATAGCAACCGGGAGTAAAAAATCGAGCAGCGCACTTTCGAGAAAAAACGCATTCGTGATCCTTCCCTTTCCCAGGGCGTCCAAACAAATGTTGTACAACCGGAAAACGCTGTAGAAGAAGAACATATTCGCTACAAACTGCATGAGCCCCATGCCAAATTTTCTGGCGTGTTCCTTTTTCTGGCGATGATCAGCCAGTAACAATATAAACCCAATACAAAAAGTAATGATGCCGGCTAACGATTGAAGATCCATAGATAAGGTTGAATAAAGGACTTGTGTTGTACCAGGTACAAACATACTCGCTACACCTTGGCTCGCAAGTCCAATGTTATTTATTTAGATCAACGCGCGTTTCAGGACGCCAACGCCCAACAAACCTGTCTCACACAAGACAATTCCACACTCAACAGACCCCATCGGCAACATACATGGGTAGCAGGCGGTTTACAGAAACACTGATAACCAATAACTGATAACCGCTCATGATTCGACAAGCGCTGATTTTGCTCCTGCTCGTTCCTTTCAGTGCCGCCGCCCAAGGTCCCCTCGACGGTTACCTGAAAGGCAAAGGCGTCCTCGATCTGGCGCCGTCTTTTTCTTTTAATTCCGCCCGCCGGTTCGACGGCGCGAACAACCAGACCTTTGATACGCCTTATCGCGGTAGCCTGCTCAGCCTGTTCGGTGAATATGGCGTGCATGAAAAACTGGACCTGGTGGCTACGGCTGCCGTGGTATTTACGGAAAATCAGAGCGGCTTGCAGGATGGCGGTTTGTTTGTTAAATACCGGCCTTTTTATAAAGAAACGGCCAAAATGGGTCGGCTGGGCGTGCTGTTCGGCACAGGCGCCAGTTTCCCCTTGTCCGATTACGAACCCACGGCAACTGCTGCCCTGGGGCAAAAAGCCGTCACTGTTCCCGCCCGACTGATCGTGCAATGGGAAACGCCACTGGGCATTTTTTTCAACCTCAGCGGCGGCTACAACTGGCGGCTCGACGATTTGCAGGAAACGGATATTGCAGCCATCCGGCGTGTGCGGCCTAATTACCAACCCATTGATCCACAGGATTTTAGCACAATTCTCTTCAAGGTCGGATTACCCACAAAACATTACTACCTAGACGCCTGGGTAGAGCGCCAGTTCACTTCAGGCGGCGCCGATTACGTGGAAAATGTAGTGGATTTGCCGCAGGCCTACGGAGTGTCGTACACCCAGATCGGCGGCACGGCTTTTTATTCGGAACGCGGCAGAAACGGTGTTTACCTCAGCAGCGGGTATATCCTGGGTGGGCGGAATGTGAGCAGGATTTTGAGGGTGACGCTGGGGGCGGTCCTTAAGATTGGAGGGAGATAGTATTTGGTAGATTCCCCACGTCGAGTAATAGAACACGGATTGAGCGGATTGGACACGGATTTTTCTGATTTAAGCGTAATTGCACACGGATTTGAAGGATTAGACACGGATTTTCTCCATTACTCTACGAGGGAAAAAGCCGTGTCTAATCCTTCAAATCCGTGTTCCATCTACTCAAAATTCGATCTCGTAACATCCGGCATCCGGCATCCCCGCATCCCGCATTTTCCCATCCAAATCCTTATCCACGCCCGGCACCGGCATCGCATACCGATTGGCAATAGAATGCATCGTATCCAGTCGGAAATTGTAGCGGCTGGGGTTCAGGAAAATGGTGTCCTGCAAATCGCCGTTTATGCAGGGCTGGCAATGCGTGAGAAAATCAGGATAAGCGTTGTCTTTCAACAAGTCTTTCACGCGCACGATACAGTTTTTTAGTTCGTAGTCGAACATAGCGGGGTCGTCCACCCGGTCGAACAGCGTGATCTGGTCGGCGCGGCTGCCGAACAGGATACAGTTCTGAAACCGCGCCTGTAGTCGATTCGCCACATACGATTCGCAGGCCGGATCGAGGCAAATAGCATTGCCCATGCGGATCGCTTCGCCATCCACGCCGTAACTGGCGGCCGTGCAGTAGGTAAAATTGTATTCGCCGCCGTATTCCAACTGGATAGAATAACCGGCGTTGGAGTAAAACAGGCAGTTTTCAGCGTTAATTTTGGCGTGTACACCGATCAGCCCGGGGCCGGCGGTATTGTAAATCTGCGTGTTGCGCAGGTTCAGGTCGACCGCCGAGTCGGCCCGCACCCCGATGATAGAATTCCGTATGATACAATGGTCGATGCGATGACCCGTACTGCCGGATTGCAGCCAGATACCCGTCCACTGCCCCGGTTCTTCGTCGAATTCCGCTTCCAGGCGGTCGCTTTCAAAAATGACGGGGTTTTCCAGTGTACCTTCCACAATGAGTTTCCCTGAGCCCTGAAAAGCCATAAAGCCGTCGTTATAGCGTATAATGGAGGTATCCACCACGACCTTGGCCAGTCCGCCGTGGACGTACACCCGCGCGCCGGCAGGAATGCGCACGGTGCATTCATCGATCACCAGCACCCCGTAAATGACGTAAGGCCGCGGGTCGTCCCAGACCCATTCGCCGTTGTTGCAGCCGTAGCCGACCGTTCCGCTCGCGCCGTAACGCGAAGGCAGGTACACGGCGTTTTGTCCGAAGGCTTCCACAACCACTTTCTGGGTGTTGCCATTGGTCTCGAACACAATGTCTTCCGTGATCACAAACGGGCTGGCGCTGGCGGGCTGGTCGGGATTGATGGTCACTTCCGCAAACACGTACAAGCTGTCGTTCGGGCCGATTTCGAGATCGGTCTGGCTGTCGCCGGGCAGGCCGTCTATGTTCAGGTTGAATCGCGAAGCCGCCCCGTTGGCAAGGTATATCTTGCTGATGCGAATGCTCTCCTTGCGTCGATTGTACACTTTCAGGATGCGCGTGGCCGAGCCGATTTCGGTAAATGTGGTATCAAAACGCAGCGTATCCGTCGAAAATTCGAGTTTATCGGCCGGGTCGGTCGTGAATTTTTCTTTTTGGCAAAACGTCAGAAACAAGGGCAGCAGGAACAGGGCGGGAACCAAACGAAACAATAAGCGCATGTGCGGAGTGTATTTTTGGATTGGACGGCAAAAGTAGGGAAGTTGGTTGTACGAGCGGTGGCGGGAGTTGGCATTTCTGGGAAAAGAGTTTACTTTTGTAGGAAAAAGAAAGCACTACTGCAACTAATGCATTAATATTCAAAACATGACAGTCATTTTTCAAATTGAAGCCATGAGCGAATTGGAAGAAATCAGCGGATGGCTTGCACAACGGAAAATCGTCATTCAAAAAGTAGAAACCGGTAAAATCGGTGCGGACGCTTTTTTGAAAAGACTGCGTCGTTATAAAATAAGCCTGCCTACTGATTACCGATTTAACCGCGACGAGGCATAATTTAGCCTTCAATTTATATCTGAACCAACATGGAAGAACTTTGCTTAGGCATATTATCATAAGTACGACCAGATAATAACCTCCCTGCTTTTTTCTTGTTAGTGCCTCCCCATTGTTTGAAGAAAAAAGCCGTACCACTATTTTCACATTGTTCTTTTATTTCCAATACCCAGGATTCTTTCATTGGCCGTGGTCTTCTACCACTTTCGCCACCAACAATAACCCAATCGATCCCTTCTAGATTAAGGTTTGGAAGAGGCCCAATCAGCGGTTCTAATGAAAGGAATTTGATTTGTGCATGACTTTTCTGAAGGTATGAAATTCGATGTTCAACGCGTTGATCTTCCACTGAAACCCCCATCCAAATATTTGTCGTCCAAAGTAATTCTGGAGATAATTCTGCCAAACGTTCGGCTCTTTTTGTCAACACTTGAAATTGATGTTGGGGGCAATTATTCATTACGTCAAATACCATTTTGATGTACTCAACAGGTATCTCTTCATGAAAGAGATCACTCATACTATTCACAAATACTACTTTTGATCCCTTCCATTCATAAGGTCGCAACAATTCCTCTGGATGTGTTCGTACTTTAAACCCATCCTTGTATTTTTCAAGCCCCATTGCATGCAATCGCCTTGCCATTACCTCGGCATAACAATATTTGCATCCCTGTGATATTTTAGTACAACCTGTAGTGGGGTTCCAGGTTAGCTCTGTCCATTCTATGCTAGATTGTGCCATGATTATCCCTTTTTATTGTATTTTGTCACAATATCATTGGCAATTTTGTGGGCTTTCTCATTATTTGAGGCCATTAAAAAGTGAAAAAGTGTAGTATTATGATCAGTCTTCAAAACGTATGCTTCTGAAACAAACTTGAAAATGTCCCCAAGTCTCTTCTTATATAGATCAGCAGACCGCTCTATTGCTTTTTGTTCTTTTGTAACTGATTTCTCAGCACCAAATAACGTTTGTACTTCTTGTTCTTTATAAAAAAACTTGAAAATATCATCACGCTTCATACCAAGAAAAACCTCAAGTTTTTGAAGCCATGCATCTGAAATATTACCATCGTTTTTCAGAAGTCTGCTAACACCCATACCAGTTGGCACCAAAATCCAAATATCAACTGGCAAATCTTTTAACTGTTCCAATGACTCCCATTTTAATTGCATACCGCAAGGGTCTATAAATGCCAGAATTTTATGATTTTTCCCTTTATTGGAGCGCAAAAAGGCAGCCAGAGCGTCTAATTTTACGTTGCAATCCTCCTGCTGGACATGAATAGTTTTTTTGGGGAAAGCATCTTTTGTGGTTTGTTTTAACCCTTTGAAATTCTCAGCATCCATTTCCACAAAATAAAACTCATCAAATGAGCATGGTTGGTCAATTTCAATAATTCGACGTGCTGCCCCAATGATTTCTTTTCGATACTCATTTTTTTCTTTAACAATAAGGCCACTGCCCGCGAACCCATCAAAGTACATTAATTTCCACCCAAATTTGGGGGCATGAATATTCATTATTGTCAAGTAAGCCTTGGCATATTCAACTAATATTTCAATTTTATTTTCGGTCCAGTTACCTCCAAATTTATTCATGGTGAGTAGGGCTCATTTGAAATTGATGATGTAAAATTATAAGATTTTATTTTTAAAACAAATTGTATTTAATATTTTTTTCTTTCTCTTGGCTATTCCAGTTTTATCCGCTCCGCCCTGCACTTCCGTGTCGCAGGGCTGTCGTCCCTCCAGCCCTTCCTCCACTCCAGGCAGGGCATCGCTACCTTCTTTGCTCACAGGAAGGCAGGATCAGGCCGACCAACTGACTGCGGGGCAAGGACGAGGCGGAAGCCGAGGTAGTTGCCCCGGCGGCCCGGCGTGCCGTTGCTGCGATAAGCGACGCGGCAGTACCGCGCGTTGTTGGCCCAGCTGCCGCCGCGAAACACGCGGAGCGCGCCCGTTTCAGGCCCTTGCGGATTCCTTACAGTTCCCTGTTGCTGACACTGTTGATAATAATCTACTGCGTAGAAATCAGCGCACCACTCCCATACATTGCCACTCATATCGTACAAGCCCAGTGCATTGGGTTTAAACAGGTCCACACGGCTTGTTTTACCGCGATATGTTCCTGCAACAGAATGAGGTTGTTTATCCTTTTCAGAAGCATCAAAATTCATATCTGCCGGATCGGCTACATCTTTTCCATTACCAAACCTGACTTTTTTGCCCCCTTCGCGGGCCGCGTATTCCCATTCCGCTTCGGTAGGCAGGCGGTAGGAAGCGCCTGATTTTTTATTCAACACTTCAATAAATTCCTGTGCTATATCCCAACTCACATTTTCAACCGGCAGCATATCGTCACCCTTAAAATGAGAAGGATTATTGTCAGCGCCCATCACCGCCTTCCAAAGCCCTTGCGTCACCGGGTACTTGCACATCATAAAATCATAGAGGGTGACTTTGTGTACTGGCTTTTCTCTTGCCTCTCCTTCTTCAAACAAATCGCCCATTTCAAAAGTCCCGCCCTTTATGGGTACCATCGATTCATAAAAAGGATCAATTCGCTTTCTCGCCGCTTCCGTATGAAGCCCTTTCGGGTATTTTTTGATATACTTTTGAATCGCCTGATCCGTCCCCGCATCATTAGCAAATTCCCAGGCTGTGTCATCCGCATCAAAATACTCCAGGAAATCGCGGGCCTTGTCGCTGTAAAACCCCTGCGGAAAACGATCCAGGTATTTTTGATATGCCGCGCGGGTATTCGTGTCGGTGGTAAATTCCCAGGCGTGTTCTTCGGCAGCGGTGGCAGTTTTGGTAGAGGACTGCACAGGTTTGGGTGGCTCAGGCGCTTTGGCATCGGGCTTTTCGGCCGGTCCCTGTTCTATTTCCTCCACCATTTCCCAAAGTCCTTCCACCACTTCATTCCAGGCCTCATCCATATTACCATAACTGATAATAGGCTTCATCCCACGCGGCAATCCCTGAATTTCCGCCAGCGGTGTTTTCTTCCATTGGCAAGGAGACAACACCACCGGCACTACGCGAGCGGTACCGGCGCGGTGCCGGTCTACGGCGTCTTTTACTTCCTGTTCGTAGAAATAATCGGAGGCTAAAGCATTGGCGCTCAATAACATCAGGATAATATCCGCCGCATGGAGATTTTTCTTAATGACATCGTTCCATTGTTCGGAAGGGAGTATTTCGCCATCGAACCAGACCGTCACGTTCCCTTTGCGCAACAGCGGTGTCGCGTGGCTGCGCAGCGCATCCAGGAAGACGCGGTCTTTCTGAGAATAGGCGATAAAAATCTGGACAGATGCTTTTTTGGTGCTCATGCAGCAGTGAATTCGGGGCGAAAATAGGGAAAGTTTGAACAGGATTTATTTGATAATAAAGGATTAAAAGGATGTGATTCCCAAGATTTTCAGGAAAGACCTGGGCGATAGAGCATCCTTTTAATCCTTTAAAATCAAACAAATCCTGTTCAAACTACACCTACTGCTTCACTTCCGCCCCACCCTTCAAATACTTATCCAGAAAAACCAGCACATCCCCATATCCCTTTTTCTCATTCTCTTTTTTCACAAAACCGTGCCCTTCATCGGGGAACACGACATAATTCACCGGCACGTTGTTTTTCTTGACGGCAGCCACGATCTCGTCCGATTCCACCTGCAGTACCCGCGGGTCGTTGGCGCCTTGCAGCACCATGATCGGGTTTTTGACACGCTCGGCGTGGAACAACGGTGAAATCCTGTGCAGGCGCACCGAATCAGCCGTATTCGGGTCGCCGAGTTCGGCGTACAGGGCTTTGCGGAACGATTCCCAGTACGGCGGAATCGATTTAAGGGTGCGCAGCCAGTTGGTCACGCCGAAGATATTTACGCCTACTTTGAACTCGTCGGGAGCGAAAGTCATGGCCGCCATAGTCATATAGCCACCGTAGGAGCCGCCGATGATGCCGATTTTTTCGCCGTCGACATAATCCAGCGATTGCAGGTATTTTTTGCCGTAAATGCAGTCCTGGAGGTCTTTTTCGCCGTGGTTCAGGTCGTCCATTTTGTAAAAGGATTTGCCGTAGCCGCTGCTGCCGCGGTTGTTGACCATGAGCACTGCGTAGCCGTGGTTGACCAGGTACTGGATAAACGCCGAGTAGCCCACCCGCGATTGTCCGCCGGGGCCGCCGTGCACCCAGACGAGCGCGGGCGTCTTGCTGCTGGCCGTGGCTGCGAGCGGTTTGTAATAAATAGCGGGGACTTCGAGCCCGTCGAACGATTTATAACGCACCACCGTGGCCGCCGCCAGGTCTTCCGGGTTGATTTCCGGGTTCAGGTTGTTGGTCAGGCGTTTCAGTTCTTTTGTTTCAAAATTGTAGGCATACAGGTCATTGGGCGATTTGGAGGTGCCCACGGACAGGCGCATCATTTTTTCAGAAGCGGAAATATTTACAGCCGCCACGTCGCCGTCGGGAATGGCCGGAAACGCCACCTCTTTGCCTTCCGCATCGCGCACCAGCAGTTTGTTTTTGCCGTCGTCGTTGATGCCGATCACCTGGTATTTGCCGTTCTCCGACTGGTAACTGTACATGACATCCCAGTTGGTTTCAAAAGCCGTTTTGCGTGCGCCGGCGGCCAGGTCGTACTGCACCAGGTAAGCGAATTCCTTGCCCGCATCAGTGGTATAATAGAAAATTTTTCCATCTGCGCTAAAGCCGGAAGCATCGTACGAACCCGGCTGTGCAGGGTCCGAAATTTCTTTTAACTGCCTGGTTTTCAGGTCGTACAGGAACAACTGGTTTTCACTCGTCGTGACGGTTTTACTCAGCGCCAGAACGTCGCCATATCGGGAAACAGCATCGACGCCGTAGCCGTCTTTGTTTTCATAAACGAGCGTGGCTTTCCAGTTACTCAATTCCATCCGATAGAGATCGAAGTAGCGCTCGTCGCGTTTATTGGACGTGTAGAAAAACGCTTTTTTGTCTTTTGTCCAGTTCGTAAATTCTGCTTTTTCCTTGGGCGCCGGCGTCAGGTCCTGGCTGCTTCCGTCGGCTTTCAGCAGGTAAATATGGTCGATCTCATTGCCGCCTTTGTCTGCAAAATAAAGCACCTCGCCGCTGCCGGGCACGTAATCGATGGCAAAAAGGGATTCCGTTGTAGAGGTGGTCAGCGCTTTTTGCGTGCCGTCGGCAATATTGATTTCGTACAGGTTGAAAATGCCCGTTTCGTTGCTGTGTACCAGCAACTTCTGTTCATCGGCAGAAAAAATGCCGGCGCCCACCGATTTGGTTTTGTAAAACTGTTCGATGGTGTACTGTTTGACTTCCCGGGGCGGGGCTGCCGGTTTATCCTGTTTACAGGCAGACAACAGCAAAAGGGTCAATGCAATCAAGGGTAATTGTTTCATAAATTGGTTGGTTAGTGAAAAATGTGGTGTAAAAGTAGTGATAACACGCAGTTTGTTGAGGTTGTTGAGGGTTGAGATTGTTGAGGGTTCGTCACCCAGGAATTCTGCAAATACACAAAGCAGTTTGTTGAGGTTGTTGAGGGTTGAGGATGTTGAGCCGGCGCACTCAACATCCTCAACAACCTCAACCCTCAACATCCTCAACAATCTACACCTATCTTTGCACAAAAACCTGTTTATGGAAAAACGATCGCTCCAGTATGTGCAGCAACTGATGGAAACCGAAAACCTGCAACTGGCTAAACTGCACGACATCGTCCGGGAATCACTGGAAGAAGAATCGCTGCTTGCGCAACGCCTGCAGGAAGACAGCGGGCTGAATGCGCCGACCTACGGCGAAAAAGTGGCCGATAAGGTGGCAACCTTTGGTGGCAGCTGGACTTTTATCATCAGTTTCGGCGTGGTGCTGATGTGCTGGATTACCCTCAATTCGTTAATCCTGGCCGGAAAAGCGTTCGATCCTTTTCCCTATATCCTGCTCAATTTGGTACTGTCCTGCATTGCCGCGCTGCAGGCCCCGGTGATTATGATGAGCCAGAACCGGAAGGAAACAAAAGACCGCCAGCGCGCCGAAAACGACTACCTGATCAACCTGAAATCGGAAATTGAAATCAGGCACCTGCACCAGAAAATTGACCTGTCCATTGTAGACCAGTACCGGCACCTCTGCGACATCCAGCAGAAACAACTGGAGATTCTTACCGATCTTCAGGGGCAAATGGATGTATTAGCAAAAAAAATAAAAGGGTGATTTTTTAAATCCTCAAATCAGGTACTTGTACCTCGGCCCGATCGCCATAAAACCCTCCCGTTCGTAAAACCGGAGCGTACGGGCGTATTCATCGCCCGGGGTGGTCACTTCCAGCCGCACCCAGCCCCGCTCTTCTCCCAGCGCTTTGGCGGCGTCCAGCAGGATTTTACCCACACCTTCGGAGCGGTATTCCGGCACGACGTACAATTCATTCACCACTCCGATACGTCCTCCCGCGTACAAGGAAATGGATTCGGCCAGGGTGATGACCCCCACTGGCTCGTCCTCGTCCATTGCCAGCAAAGTGGAATGGTTATCGTCCGCATCGATATCATTAAAAATCGTTGCGATAGCATCATAGTCGGGGGTGTGCCCCACCTCTTCAAATAAGGTGGACAGCATGGTGGCTACAACATCGGTGTGCGATTCGTCGGCAACAATCAGGTGGATCATAATCTGGTAGATTTTGCCGTAAAAGTAACACGCTGGTTTATATAAACACATAGGCACATAAGTAGTTATTCGTTATTGGTTATTCGTGCTGGTACACAAGTATTTACAATCAATCTAAGGCAAACTAATTTTGCTTAAATTTTTTACAAATGCTTGATTGTCAACACGAATAACGAATAACCAATAACGAATAACTACTTATGGTATAAAAGTTACAACCGCATCATTTTCCGAATAGCGCAAAACCCATCCGCCTGCAACTGATAAAACAACACACCCGGAGCAATGCCACTGAGATCTACTTGTAAAGTATGCGATCCTTTTTCATAAGTACCTGATTTCGAGTACACTGCGCGCCCGGCAGCATCAAAAATGGTCAAACTGGCTTCCATTTCCGAAGGCAGGGAAAAAGAAATGGCGGTTTGTCCGGCAGCCGGGTTGGGTACGCTCTGCTGCAACAGGAATTCCTCGCCGGCCTCCCGGAAACTGAGTGCAACGGAGGCGATTTCAGGTAGTTGGTTTTCAGGCGCCGGCAAATAGGCTTCCACAGTAGTAATCTCGCTGCTCAACCGCAGCATTTCGCGCAGTTCTCCGGAGCGCTGACTTTTCATGCGCAGCGCGAAGCGGGCTTTCCCAGCCGTTTCACAAGCAACTGTGAGCGCATTTTGTGTGGGAAAAACAGCAAATTGTTCCTTGCTGGTGCCTGTTCCCGGCAGCACCTCCAGGATATCCAGTCCATCGGCCTGTAGGGTAAACTGAAATCCCAGGGCCTGTTCCATGCTGCTGAAGGTCGCGATGAACTCTTCCCCGGCCTGCACTTTTTTATTGCTTGTTTCAAAAAAGATTGTTTTCAACTCGCGTTCATCGATGGTCGTCAGCGCGAGCGGGTCGGCCGTATGGTTCAGGTCGCCGGTTTTAATGCCGATGAAATCGAGAGGCTGCGATACCGGTGCAGTATAAGCGGCCAAATTATTCGGAAAAGGGTACTGGAACGGATTAACCGGGAAGGGAAAAACGTAATCGGAAGGTATAAACCGCCAGGAGGTATTGTTGGGAAATTCCGTGATTAGTCCAAGAATGAGGTTTCGAATAATAACAATGTCAAACCCGGTAATACTTCCGCTCCGGTTGACGTCTGCCGCGATCATTGTATAGGGAGAGGCGATCGGCTCCAGTCCCAGTATATGCCTGGAAATCAATATCATATC
>JADLCC010000219.1 GCA_020847425.1 Saprospiraceae bacterium | reverse complement strand
TAAAACCCCGTATAAATCCGCAGAAAAAAACCGCTTTGCCCCAGGTCGTTGCGGCTCCATTCCAGGCGCGCGGTTTTATTGTAATAAGCAACGATATCGAGACCCAAACCGTATCCGTACATTGCCCGATTGACAAAAGGATTGTTTTCGCCATAAAAAGGGTCGTTGCTATAACCCACATCGTTGTTGAGCGCCAGGTAAACCTTTAACGGAAAATTTTGAAAAGCCTTTACAGGTATATATTTCCCGAAATGAAACGTGCGGTTTAAAATTTCATAATGAAAAGAGGTTTTCGCAATGGCAAAATCGAGTCCATCTGCTACAAAATATTCGTATCCGCGCACAAAGTTATTCCCATATCCCAAACCCTGGTTGTTGTAATAGGGCGGTCTTCGGCGCGGCAAACTTACCCTGCCGGCCGTCACAATAGCCAGGCTTAGTTTGGGGGTAAATTTGAAATACCGGTCGTATTCCGCGTAAATGCGGGTCAGGTGCAGGTCCTCGGCTCGAATGACGCCGTTCTGGCGCAGTTCAAAGGCGCCCCTCCAGCCCTTAAGCGGGTAAGGACGGATGTCGAGCCGGTCGACTGAAAAATTATAGATCAGGCTGACATGGCGTTGTTTGTGCCGGCCGTCCAGAAAAAAGTTAGGATTGAGCGTGGCAATGGTGTCTGCCACTTCATTCTGGTTGTATTCGGCGATAAAAGTGTGGGTGATAAAAAGTTTTGGCCGCCAGATGAGGCCCGTACTGGCGCGGAACCGTTTGATATACCAGACGTCGGGGTTGGTGATAAAAAGAATTTTGTTGCCATCCGTCTGGTAGGCTACTTCGTGGTTGCGGCTGTAGGACACGGCAGTTTGCAGGCCCAGTGTCTGTTTATGGTTGACATTGGGGTGGCGGTACGAGAGTTCGTATTTATTGGAATAGCCGAATTGCAGTTTGGTTTTCAGCAAATCAGCCTGGCCTGTAAAATTCAGCCAGTTCAGGTCGATACCGTAATTGACCCGTTTCAAAGACCTGTTGAATTCTTTCCACCAAACATTAAAATTGCGGTCGGCCAGTTCAAACAAAGGCACCGGAAAAATATACCAGCCTTCCTGCAGTCGGATTTGCAGGGTAACGTGGTTGCGGTCGTCCCAGATCAAGACATTGATGGCAGCGCTGGCGAAAATACCGAGGTTCATCAGCCTCAGGCTGTTGCGCTCGAGGGTAGTGCCGAGTTCTGCAATAGAAATGGAATCTCCCGAAGCAAATTCGAGTTCGCGCAGGATAAGATTGGCACGCGTTTTTCGATTGCCTTCAATGTTGATACTGTCGATATAAACGAATCCGGGCGCAGATGCTGCACCCTGGGCCGATGCCCTGAGGAATATGATAGTACAAAAAAATAGCAGTAGAAAAGTCCTGATTTCCAGGCGATTACTCAATCGGCAAGTCATGCGCGGCAGTTAAAAAACCAGTTTTTGGAGCAATAATCAGCGGTAAAACGCTCAAATTGCCGCCTCGGGGGCTCAAAAATCGTCATAAACTGCAAAAAAAGCATAAATTCATTATATTTTATGTGTGTTGCGCTACCTTTGGACAAAAAGAAAGAGACTTGGATCTGAATGAAATGATGCAAGATCCCGTTTTGTACGGGTTGGTATGGGCCATTTTCACGGTCGTCGGCGTGATACTGGGTTGGACGCTGCGTGCCAATTACCCGGAGCAGGAAGTGCGCAATGTGTTGTCCAGAACGGAGCAGGAAAAAAACACACTGGCCCGGTTGTACACCCATATCAAGCATCAGCACGACCTGCGCGAGGCCGATTTTCGCCGCGCTTCCATGGAACTAGGCACGTTGCGCGACCAACTTGTCGTCATGGAAACCGAGCGCACACGCCGCAGCAACCTCGAACAAACATACGCACCGCGCCTCGAAAAAGCGGAAGCCAACGCCGCACAATACGCCCAAAAAGTGGCGGCACTGGAAGTACTCGCCGGCAGCCTCCGCACCCGCAATGCCGAAATGAACGCCGAACTCCAGCGCATGCAGGAAGAACTGAACGCCTGGCAGGTGCTGTATATCGATTTTCAGGCCATGCAGCGCAAACTCGCGGCTTTCGAACAAAACACGGCCTGGCTCGACAGCGAGCGCAACCAACTCCGCCAGCAACTCGAAACCGCGCGTATCGAAATTGAAAACCTCCAGTTGCAACTCCTGCAACAAAATGCGCAGGCCGTTACCAGCCAGCAAAAATCAGCCGCACAAGGCGACCGGCACGGCGGACCCGCCGCACCGGAAAATACCGACGACCTGAAAATTATCAATGGTATCAACCCTTTCGCCGAACAGCAACTGTTCGCACTGGGCATCCACACTTTCGCGCAGATCAGCCGCTGGGACGACAACGCTATTCTCGCGTTCGCCAAAGCGCTGAATATCAGCCCCGGAAAAATTTACCAGGACGACTGGGTGGGACAGGCGAGGCATTTGGTGACGGGTGGGGAGAATTCGTGAAAGGGTATTATTTCGAATACTTTTCCAGGTCTTCCTTTTCTTTTTTGCTCAAACTGCCCATCCCTTTTCGTTTTATTTTATCCAGCAGTTTGTCCAGTTCTTTTTCCTTGTTTACTTTTTCTTCATTGTACCGATGATCGATATCATAATGCCTGGCACGTACACTAAAGGATTGACTACCAATGAGTAGTATGTGAGGCCTGGTTGCGATCAGGTAAATAAAAAACAGTGCAGGCAGGGCGATAAGCAGGATGGTCCTGTAATTTTCCACCCAGGCGCCGGGCTCTAAAATAACTGCTACCAACATGCCGACCAGAGCGCCTCCCAGGTGGGCCTCATGTCCGATATTGTCTTTGTCCGATTTGATTCCGTAGATGGAATACCCGACATATACAATTCCATAAAGCCAGCCGGGGAAATAAAGCGGAACCCCTAAAAGGCCTATTTCAACGTCGGGGAACAATGCAATAGAGGCAAAAATCACCCCGCTGACGGCGCCGGATGCCCCGACTGCACTGTAATCGCCGTGGTTCCTGTGTACAAACAGCGACAGCAGGCTGCCTCCGATCAGGCTCGAAAAATAGAGCAGCAAAAAGTTGAGTTTGCCTAAATACAACTCCAAAAAATCGCTGAAGGCGTATAAACTCAACATATTAAAAATAAGGTGTATCCAACCGACGTGTAAAAAACCGGAAGTGACCAGTCGTTTAGAATCTTTATCAATGAGTATCCTGTCTACTTCAAATTTATAACTGTCAAAAAGCAGCTGATTGGTAAAGCCTTTGTAAGAAAATAGAACATTTACAATGATCAATACCGGGCCAACGATTCCTATGTCTGTCATACCTTAAGTAAGTTATCCGTTATTAGTTATTCGTGTTGATAATCAAGCATTTGTAAAGAATTTAAGCAGAACTAAAGTTTGCATATCTACTTATATTTATAATCAACGCAAAGTGGTTTTGAACGAAAGACCGGCACAAGTGCCTAAAAGCGAAGACTTCAAACCATCAAACCCTTTCAAACCACTCAAACCTGACTATAGTTAGTGCGCGTTCGGTATACAAAAGTAAAACAAATAGTATAAATTTTATCGGGCAGGTTGCAAATTTGAAGTAGCGGCCCTTTTTCTGGCTTATTAGATTACACTCGTGTATGATAAAGCCCAGTTCCTTTCTCACCTGCACAAATCATGGCTCCGGCGAAAAAAATCTATTCACCAGGGTATATCTTTCCCTGCGCCGGCTCAATCTCTCCTCCAACACTTTTCCATTCTTTCAGTTCCCTTATTTTTTCCTGTACCCGAATGTTAAATTTTGCTGCGGTTTCAGAAAAACCCCTATTCTTGCAAAAAAAAATTCAAAAATATCATTTTTGTTTTTCATGCATTTTTTAAAACAATTGATTGATTTACAGTGTTTTAAAAAATAATATTAATAAAAATGCAATAAACATGCACTGTATAAGTGCCAAAAAATGAAATAATTGGCCCCTTTTTTGGTGGGGCCGCCTTTACATTCGTGTTATCCCTCAATTGTTACGTTAATCCCACACCCGAGAATGGCATCATTTGGACCAAAACAGACCCTTACTCAGAAATTACAACAAAAACTATCGCCGCAGCAGATTCAACTGATGAAACTGCTGCAGATTCCTACGGCTACCCTCGAACAACGTATACAGGAAGAACTCGAAATCAACCCCGCCCTGGAAGAAGGAGATGAAACGGCCGATCTGATGGAAGGTATGTCGGAAATGGATTTGTCGGATGCCGATCTGAGTTACTACGAACGGGAACAAAAAGCGGAAGCGGGAAGCAGCGAACCGGATGAGCCGCTGGGCGTAGACAACGGCCCCGAACTGGGCGCCCTCGATGAAATTGAACGCGAAGCCGCTGACGAATATGCCGATGACGACGATGCCATCAGCATCCGCGAAGACGACGTAGAACTGGATGATTACCTGGTCAATTTTATTGAAGACGACCCATCTACCTACAAAACCCGCGATGAAGGCCGCGGTGGCGACGAAGAAGAAAAAAGCGCGCCCATCGTTTTTGAAAATACCTTCCACGAATACCTCGAACAACAACTCGGCATGCTGAGCCTCGAAGATGAACGCGAACATGCCATCGCGCTTCAGATCATCGGCTCCATCGACGACGACGGTTACCTGCGCCGCGAACCCGGCGCCATGGTCGACGACCTGCTTTTCAGCCAGAACATCAGCACCAGCGAACCGGAAATCAACCGCATTCTACTCAAAATACAACAATTCGACCCGCCGGGAATCGGCGCCCGCGACCTGCGCGAATGCCTGCTGCTGCAATTGCACCACCGCCTGCGCCAGGACGAGGACAACCTTTCCTACGAAGACAAACTGGCTGTGCAGGTGGCTATCCGCCTGATCGACCAGTATTTTGATGAATTTACCAAAAAACACTACCCCAAACTCTGCCGCCAACTCAATATCGACGAAGAAGACCTGAAAGTGGCGGTCGATGAAATCCTCAAACTCAATCCCAAACCCGCCAGCGGTTTTGCTTCCCGCGGCGACCGGAATGTCAATTATGTGCTGCCCGATTTTCTGGTGAGCAACCGCGACGGCGAACTGGAACTCACCCTCAACGCCCGGAACGCCCCCGACCTGCGCATCAACGACCAGTACCGCGATATGCTGAAAGCCTTCCACGACGGCCGCCACGGTCGCCGGGCTACCAAAAAGGAAAAAGAGGCTGTGCTGTTTATCAAACAAAAAATTGATAGCGCCCGCTGGTTTATCGACGCCATCAAACAACGCCAGCAAACCATGATGCTCACCATGGGCGCCATTTTGCGCCACCAGGAGGAGTTTTTCCTCACCGGCGACCAAAAGAAAATCCGCCCGATGATCCTCAAAGACATCGCCGACGTGACCAGCCTCGATATTTCTACTGTTTCGCGGGTCGCCAATTCGAAATACGTGCAAACGGAATTCGGCACCAAACGGCTGAAAGATTTTTTCTCTGAAAGCCTCAGCACCCAGGACGGCGAAGAGGTATCCACCCTGGAAGTGAAAAAGATTCTCTCGGACATGATCGCCGAAGAAAACAAACGCCGCCCGCTCTCCGACGAAAAACTCAAATCCGTCCTGATGAAAAACGGCTACAACATCGCCCGCCGCACCGTAGCCAAATACCGGGAACAACTGAATATTCCGGTGGCGCGGCTCCGCAAAGGACTTTGAACGTGAGTTGTGAATCGTGAGTCGTGAGTGGCATCCAGTTAGAAGAATGTACCCAATTATCATTCAACTAAATGCCTCTCACGATTCACGACTCACGATTCACGACTAATCTCCGTATCTTTCGCCCTCCAATCCGCACATATCAACACATTGCTATGAAAAAAGTAACCCTTTCCTTGCTATTTGTGGCGCTTCTGATGCAAATGTTTGCACAAAATCAGGAAGCCTATGATTTCAAAGAACCTGTAAAACTGTCCGTAACGCCTGTAAAAAGCAAGGATCAAACGGGCACTTGCTGGAGTTTCTCCACCGCATCTTTTCTGGAAAGTGAGGCGCTGCGCCTCGGAAAAGGCGAGCATGATTTATCCGAAATGTTTGTCGTGCGCCATGTATACCGCCAGAAATGCGAGAACTACGTGCGCCGCCAGGGCACTGCGCAATTCAGCGAAGGCGGCCTCGCACACGACCTGCTGAATGCCGTCGAGCAGTACGGGATTGTTCCGGAGAGCATTTATCCGGGCCGTACAGACGCCGGCAAACCGTACAACCACCAGAAACTGGTAAAAAACCTCAGCGATCTGTGCAAAGGGTTTGTCAAACAAGGCAAAGAGGGCAAGTTGTCAGAAAACTGGCTCGCCGAAGTAGACAAAGCGCTGGATGAAGAATTCGGCCCCGTACCCACGCAATTTACCTACAACAATACGATGTTCACGCCCGTCTCGTTCCGCGAATTTCTCGGTATTCAAGCGGATGATTATGTGAGCATATCCTCGTTCACCCACCATCCGTTTTTTGAAAAATTTATCCTCGAAGTCCCGGATAATTTTGCCAACGGCCAGTTTTACAACCTGCCGCTGAGTGAAATGATGCGTAGCATCAACTACTCGCTTCAGCAGGGGTATACCGTAGAGTGGGATGCAGATGTAAGCAATGCTGGTTTTGCACCGCAAAATGGTCTTGCCATCGTACCTGAACGCAGTTGGGAAGACAAGGATGCTGTTGCCCAGAGCAATACTTTCAAAATGTGGGAACCTGAAAAAAAGATCAGCCAGGAACTCCGGCAAAAACTGTTCGACCAGCAGGTCACCACCGATGACCATCTGATGCATATTGTCGGCCTGCTCAACGAGTCTCACGGAGGCGCCTATTTTGTGGTAAAAAATTCCTGGGGTGAGATCTCCGGCCTGAAAGGTTTTGTAAACGTTTCTGATGCTTATATGCGGCAGAATACCATCTCCTTTACCGTTCATAAAAATGCACTGCCCAAAGATATCCGCCGCAGGCTCGGTCTGGAAACTCCGGCGGGCATTAATGCTACTACGGGCGCCAGAGAAGCAAAAGAGGCAAAAACAGCACCCGTCAGCAAACCGGGCGCGGGCAAACCAAAACTGGATCGTGAACAGGTGAAAAAACTCCAGGATAAAAAAGCGGACGAATCGGACCAGTAATTGTTATCCGTTATTCGTTATTCGTGTTGAAAATCAAGCATTTGTAAAGAATTTAAGCAGAACTAATTTTGTACACCTACTTACTTGAGTATCAACACGAATAACGAATAACGAATAACTGCTTAAATAAATATTTTCAATGAAAAACACCCCCCTGACAGAAAAGCACCTCGCACTCGGCGCTAAAATGGCCGAATTTGCGGGGTACAATATGCCCATTTCTTACACCACTATTTCAGACGAACACCAGGCTGTACGGCAGGCGCTCGGCGTATTTGACGTAAGCCACATGGGCGAATTTATCGTAAAAGGTAAGGATGCCACCGCTTTCCTGCAAAGCGCAACTTCCAATGATGTAAGCAAACTGAGTCCCGGCGAAATCCAGTATTCCTGCCTGCCCAATAAAAAGGGAGGCATCGTGGACGATCTGCTCGTTTACCGCCTCGACGATGTAGCCGAAATGACAACTGCCGGCGAGCAAACCTATATGCTGGTGGTCAATGCTTCCAATGAAATCAAAGACTGGCGCTGGCTCAAACGCCTTTCGCGCGGCTTTGAAGTGAAAATGCAGAATATTTCCGCCAAAACCGGCCTTATTGCCATCCAGGGCCCAAAAACGGTGGAAGCACTGCAAAAACTCACGGATATCGACCTGAAAAGCATCAAATACTACAATTTTCAGCGCGGCCGTTTTGCAGGCTGCAACAATGTCATCGTTTCCGCAACAGGTTACACGGGCAGCGGCGGTTTTGAAATTTATGCTAAAAACAAGGACCTGGCGAAAATCTGGGATAAAGTGTTCAAAGCAGGCGCAAAACTCGGCATCAAACCGGCCGGACTCGGCGCGCGCGACACGCTCCGGCTGGAAATGGGGTACTGCCTTTATGGTAACGATATCAACGACAAAACGAGCCCGCTCGAAGCCGGTCTGGGCTGGATCACCAAACTGAACAAAGCCGCCGATTTTCCTTCCAAAGCGCGTTTTCAAAAACAAAAAGCGGAAGGTGTGAAACGCAAACTGGTCGGTTTCGTGCTCGACGAACGCCGCGTACCCCGCCACGATTATGTAATCGAAAGCAAACGCGGCGCAACCATTGGCGTCGTCACATCCGGCACGCATTCCCCAACGCTAGACAAGCCGATCGGAACAGGTTATGTCAAAACAAAATACGCCGAACCGGGCACAAAAATCATGATTGTAGCCGGCAGCAAAAAACTGGAAGCCGTAGTAACAACAGTACCTTTTGTAACGCCGGGTGTGTAGTATTCATCGTTCATCATTTATCATTCATCATTACCCTCAAAACGATGTCGAATAACGAAACGGAAAACCCGGAACAGCCGGAAACCGAAATGACCGAAACACCGGAAACCCACATCCCCGAACAATTCCAGGCCCCCGGTGTGGATGTCGACCCCGTTATGGCACGGGCCGAGCGGGTAAAAGCCGAAATCGGACAGGTGCTGGTCGGCCAGGAGGAAATGCTCGATCTGCTGCTCATGGCTTTGTTTACCGGCGGCCACGTGCTGCTGGAAGGTGTGCCGGGTATTGCCAAAACCCTGACCGCCAAACTGCTGGCGCGTTCGATCGACACCGATTTCAGCCGCATACAATTTACACCCGACCTGATGCCCGCCGACGTGGTGGGCACGCCGGTTTTTAATATGAAAACCTCCGATTTTAACTTCAAATCGGGCCCCATTTTTTCCAATGTCGTCCTCATCGACGAAATCAACCGCGCGCCGGCCAAAACACAGGCCGCTCTGTTCGAAGTAATGGAAGAAAAGCAGGTAACGGTAGATGGCGTTACGCACAAAATGAGCGCGCCGTTTTTTGTGATCGCTACGCAAAATCCCATAGAACAGGAAGGCACCTACAAACTACCGGAGGCGCAACTCGACCGTTTTTTGTTCAAAATTGTGCTGGAATACCCAAGCCTGGAAGAAGAAAAAGGCATTTTGCGCCGATTCCACAATGATTTTAACGGCGCTTTGCGCGATACCGTCCTCGCGGTTTTGTCGCCGACCGATATTGCCGATTGCCAGCAACGCATCGAACAGGTATACATCCGCGAGGAACTGCTCGATTATATCGCAGCCATCGTACACAGCACCCGCAACAACGCCGATCTGTTCCTCGGCGCCAGTCCGCGCGCGTCCCTGGCTTTGATGAAAACGGCAAAAGCCGCCGCTGCCCTCAGCGGCCGCAATTTTGTGACACCCGACGATATCCGGTACGTCTCTTTCCCTGTGCTCAATCACCGTGTGATCCTGACGCCGGAACGGGAAATGGAAGGATACTCGACGCGGGAAGTGCTGGATGATCTTGTGAAAAAAATCGAAGTACCCAGGTGAGTGCGAAGTGCGAAGTCGTCAGTGCGAAGTCTGTGGAAACGCTTGGAGTGCTTTAAAAAGGTGATTTATGTATTTGAATGGTTTAATCAACTTTTCCTGTTTATTCAACCGCTACGCGGTTGGCGCCCCTTATTCACTTATATACCCCGGATTTCATCCGGGGCTATTCATATTCAACCGCTTTGCGGTTAGTTAACAACCTGGGTTATTTAGGTATCATTCTTCTTGAGCAAAGCCGAAACTACCGAGTAATTTAAACATGAATCATTTAAATTACTCGGTTCAACTTTTCTTGCCTGACCAGACACTCCACTTCTACGCCTATCCTCTTTCCTCGGACTTCGGACTCGCTACAGACTTCGCACTGACGACTTCGGACTCTATTCTCCCCCAAACCTTTCCCGCACCAATTTCTTCAGCGCCATCATCTCATCCCGCATTTGCGCGGCCGTAATAAAGTCCAGATCCTTCGCCGCTTTTTTCATTTTGCTTTCCGTGTCGGCCACCATTTTTTCCAGTTGGCTGCGGTTAGCGTAGGCAACAATTGGTTCGGCGGCAAGGCTTTTTTCTTCGTTTTCCACGTAGTATTTCGGTCCATCCACATCCCGGATATCGAGGATACTTCTGGTAGCCATGATCTCCGCTTTTGTTTTGGTGATGGTGCGCGGTGTGATGCCATTCGCTTCATTATAAGCGATTTGTACCAAGCGGCGGCGGGTTGTTTCGTCGATGGTACTCTGCATGGAATCCGTTATTTTATCGGCATAAAAAATAACGAGGCCGTTGGAATTCCGCGCGGCGCGGCCGGCCGTCTGCGTGAGTGAGCGGGCATTGCGCAGAAAACCTTCTTTGTCGGCGTCCAGAATAGCCACCAGCGACACTTCCGGCAGGTCGAGGCCCTCACGCAGCAGGTTGACGCCGATCAGCACATCATATTCGCCGAGGCGCAGGTCGCGGAGGATTTCGACACGTTCCAGCGTTTCCACTTCCGAGTGGATGTAGCGGCAACGCACGCCGACTTTTGCGAAATAATTGGCCAGTTCTTCGGCCATTCGTTTGGTGAGGGTGGTCACCAGCGCGCGTTCATCCACGTCCACACGGCGTTGAATTTCTTCCAGCAGGTCGTCGATCTGGTTGAGCGAAGGCCGCACCTGGATGGGCGGATCGAGCAACCCTGTCGGGCGCACGAGTTGTTCCACTACCACGCCTTCCGTTTGTTGCATTTCGTAGTCGCTGGGTGTGGCGCTGACGAAAATGACCTGGTTGATCTGTCCTTCAAATTCCTCAAAACTGAGCGGCCGGTTGTCCATGGCGGAAGGCAGTCGGAAGCCCCAGTTGACCAGCGATTGTTTGCGCGCGCGGTCGCCGCCCCACATACCCCGTACCTGCGGTATGGTGGCGTGGCTTTCATCCACAATCATCAGGTAATCATCCGGGAAATAGTCCAGCAGGCAGAACGGGCGGGTGCCCGGTTCCCTGCGGTCGAAAAAGCGCGAGTAGTTTTCGATGCCACTGCAATATCCCAGTTCCTTGATCATTTCGAGGTCGAAAGTCGTGCGTTCCCGGATGCGCCGGGCTTCCGCAATACGGCCTTCCCGGATAAAAAACCTTTCCTGCGCCGTCATTTCATCCTGAATTTCGTGGATGATCTGGTGTATCCGGTCTTTCGGAGCCACGTACAGGTTGGCCGGGAAAATAGCCACTGAATCCAGGCTCGACATCCGTTTACCCGAACTCAGTTCCAGGCTTTCAATACTTTCCACTTCATCTCCAAAAAAAATAACCCGGTAACCCCAGTCCGCATAAGGCAGGTTGATATCCACAGAATCGCCGCGCACCCGGAAAGTGCCCCGGGTAAAATCCGTTTCCGTCCGCGAATACAAACTGTCGACCAGGTTATACAGAAACTGCGTTTTGGACAGTTTCATACCTTTTTGCAACTGGATAATCCCTGTTTTGTAATCTTCCGGATTGCCCATACCGTAAATACAGGAAACCGAGGCCACGATGATGATGTCGCGCCGGCCCGAAAGCAAGGTGGAAGTGGCTTTCAACCGGAGTTTGTCCACCAACTCATTGATATTCAGGTCTTTTTCGATATAGGTATCTGTGACGGACACATAGGCTTCCGGCTGGTAGTAGTCGTAGTACGACACAAAATATTCCACCGCATTATCCGGGAAAAAAGTCTGTAGTTCGCCGTACAGTTGCGCGGTGAGCGTTTTGTTGTGGGTCAGAACGAGGGTCGGGCGGTTCAGTTGTGTGATGACATTGGCCATCGTAAACGTTTTGCCCGAGCCGGTTACACCGAGCAACAATTGCGCGCGGTCGCCTTTTTGCACGCCATGCACCAGTTGTTCAATGGCTTGCGGCTGATCGCCCGTGGGTTGGTAGTGGGAAGAAATTTTGAAGTCCATAGCAAGGGGTAAAAATACGGTTTTTTTCGTGTTTTGGTGTTTTCGTGTTTTGGTGTTTTAGAGTGCCATCGCTTGGGATCGGTTACTCAAAATATGAACGCCCCCCCCCGTGTAAGGTGTGATTAACCCATGTAACTTCCAATCCTTGAGCATCAATTCTAAAACACCAAAACACCAAAACTCCAAAACACCCCCACAACCAAGTTTACCTCAAATTTGTTTCGCTGCCGAAAGAAACCCGGCATAACTTTGCCTGCCGGCTCAATCCTAACATTATGAACAAATTATTTTTGCTTTCCGCTATTCTGATCCTGTTTTCAGCCTGTGGTTCCAACAACAGCGAATCGGTCGACAGCGGCCCGTTGGCTAAAAACCCGCAACCCGCAACAGGCGCTGCTGTGCCGCGCCGCAATATTGTCTTTTTTGGCAACAGCCTGACGGCAGCGTACCAACTCTCGCCGGAGCAGGGATTTACCGCAATTATTCAAAAGAAAATTGACGCGCTGGGCCTGCCCTATCGCTGTGTCAACGCAGGACTTAGCGGTGAAACCACTGCCGACGGGAAAAACCGCATCGACTGGGTGCTGAAACAACCCGTAGATATTTTTGTACTCGAACTCGGCGGAAATGATGCCTTGCGCGGACTGCCGGTAAAAGCATCGCGTGAAAACCTTCAGGCGATCATCGGCAAAGTGAAGGCCCGCTACCCCGACTGCAAAATTGTACTGGCGGGTATGCTGGCGCCACCGAACCTCGGCAGTGCATATACCACCGCATTCAAACAGATGTATCCCGATCTGGCCCAAAACAACCGGGCCACGCTGATACCCTTTTTGCTGGATGGCGTGGGCGGCGTCCCTGCGCTCAACCTCGAAGACGGTATTCACCCCAATGTGGACGGGCAAAAAATTGTCGCTGAAAATGTCTGGAAGGTGTTGAAGCCGCTCTTGTAAAGGATGGTCGTATCACTTTAAGTGTATGCTAACTACGTATTAGCAAATTCTTTTGGACTTTCCTGCGTTATTGCTGCCTGATATCATCCAAACACCGCATTCACGCAAAACTGTCTTATGAACGATTCTCAAATCCTCTCCTCCATTAAACAATTAATCGGGGAGGGAAATATTGAACAGGCCCTTGAAAAACTGATCGGCTTACTCGAAACCGATCCGCGTTACGCGGAATTGGCTCAGGCGGCGCGGGTCAACCAGGCAGATTTGTACCAAAACAAGGCTGCTTCGCTCAAGGGCACCGTCAATTCGGAAGATACGCGCCTGGTTATGAACCAGTTGGCCGACAATGTTTTACAGATTATCGGCCGGATCGAAAAAGGACAGTTCACACTCCCCGGCCAGGGAGAACAGCCCGCGCACTCACAGGCCTGGCGTTATTATGTGGCGGGCGGTATTGTCACCCTGGCAGCGGCTATCGTCATCTGGAGGTTGCTCGGCGGCAGTTTTTCCAACAACAGCGGCGATTGCCCCAATTTCGGCGATTCGTATAAATGGAAGGTAATGGTGCTGCCGTTCAAACAAACCGGCGATAAAACCAATACGGAGTACGAAATTTCGGATGGCCTGAATAAGTTGATCCAGCAAACACCCGAAATGAAAACGCAAATTATTTCGGATGTCAATGACAACTATAAAATAGAGGAAAACTATCCCAACCCCGCCGAAGCAGCCGATATCGCTCGCAACTGCGATGCACAAATGATTGTCTGGGGTAAAATCAACCGTACAGGAACTTCCGGGTATAAATTGGATGTATTTTACAAATTGCTCGATGCCGGAGGTGTGCGGCTGACCGGCGACACCACGCTCAGCAATTTGCTCCAGATCAAAGAGGACGGACAACTGCGACTGGTGGAAGACGTCAATGCGATTGTCCGGCTGCTGTATGTCGTGCTGGCCAACCAGTCTCGAATGCCTATTGCCGCCAATTTTTATAAAACAGACAGCCTCGCAAAAATGGGCGCACTGAGCATCGTCGCTCCGGCCGATACAGCTATTGCACTGGCTATGGCCGACAACCTGGTGCAAAACGGCAAAAAAGACCAGGCCATTGACGTGTACAGTAAAATGCTGGAAGTATTCCCGGAACACAGCGAAGCGCGGCAGAAACGGGGGGCATTATTGTTTGAAAAAGGAGAATATGCCGCAGCATCCCGCGATTTGGAGGCCGCCGCTCCCGAAATTGAAAAAGCCAGCCATGATATTTTGCGCATCCGGGTTGACGCAGCCCTGAAAAGCGGCCAGCCCGACAAAGCCGGCGATGACCTGAAACACCTCAAAAACACGCCTTCTGCCAATGATGGTACATGGATCAGAACCAAAGGCGTCGAAGTCAACGACAGCCTGCTGGCTTTTCAGGCCATGCGTGATAAAAAAGAAAAAATGGCTAATAGTAAACCGCAAGACACCCGGGCACAAATTGCAGCCGGAAGAGCAAATATTGCGGTGGGCGACAGCGACCGGGCCATAAAAAATGCTGATAAAGCCCTGAAAATCAACCCCAAAAATGCGGAAGCCTATGAGATAAAAATCGTAGCCAATGCCACCAAGGGCGATACGGCGCAGGTACGGGAAGAAATCGAAGAGGCCCGCAAACAAGGGGTAAATGTCAAAGGCATTCTCAACAAACTACCGCCTACAGTCAAGTTGATCTTAGACGACCCGAAAAAAACAAGACAGTAAAAAAGAATTCGTTTGTATGAAATGGGAAAAAGATATTTTTATCGGATATATTTGCCCAGGCCGAAATTTTTGTGAACCAATTTCACTTCATTACAAAACGAACCACTTTTTATGAAAAACACCTTACTTTCCTCTGCCATCACATTAGTAGTCGGTTTTCTCTGCAACAAGTTTCTTCCCGCAGGGTCTGCTACCTGGGCTGTGCCTGCTGTCAGCGCATTGGCCGGCATTTTACTCAAACAAACACCTAAAGACGGCGCACTTTCCGGCCTGGCCGGCGGCGGCGTTTTGGGCGCCATTCTGAGCGCAACCGGCGACGGTGGTTTGGGCTCCATCCTCGGTGGTGTACTGGGCGAAAACTCCGGATTGCTGGGTTCCCTGCTCGGCGGCGGTATATTGGGCGGTGCAGGCGGCGGTATCGGCGGTTTCCTGCAGGGTATGATCAACAAAGGAACGGCCGCATCCTAGTTGTTAGTTATTAGTTATCCGTTATTAGTTATCGGTGCCGGCAGGTTGGAGAATCTGATTTGCTTGCGCTGAATACATGTTATTTTCCCTCCTGGTCGTCGGTCGCCAAGGGGGGATTTTTTTATCGGATGGTATTAAATGGAACACGGATTGAACGGATTAGACACGGATTTTGTAGCACATATTTTTTTAAACACATAGGCACATAGAAAACATAGCGTAGAGTACTCTAAGAACTATGTTTTCTATGTGCCTATGTGTTTTAAAAAAAATCCGTGTCTAATCCGTTCAATCCGTGTTCCTTCAAATCACTTCCCCAGCAGCACAATTCCAAATTCCGAATCCACCGTCACTTTACCTCCCGTTACGGTAAGCGCCTGACCGGAATAATAATCCTGTACAACTGCGCCATCCGCAAAAATATCCTTCACACTGATTTCCTTTTTCCCCTTGGGCATATCCAGGCCAGCCACCACGACATCCTGAAATCCTGCCGATGCATAAGTGCGTTTAAAAGTGTAGGGTTTATGTGTCAGCATGGTATGCACGCCGGCGCCGACGGCAGGGTGCGCCCGTCGGAAACGGCCGAGTTTCTGCCAGTGCGCAAGAACGTCCTGGGGCTTAAAGCCATTGCGTTCGGCATTGGCGGCCAGTTCGTCCCAATTCATAAACGACCGGAGCGTGGCGTCGCCCTGGGTACCGGGAATTTTAAGCGACCGGCTGGTTTCATCGCCATAATAGACCTGAGCGGCGCCGGGGCACAAGAGTAGTTTGGTGCCCGTTTCCATCGGTTTCATCCGCGTTGGATCAAAAGGGCTGCCGTCGTCGTGCGAAGACATGTAATTGAGCACACTTTTGCCTTTCAGGGAGCCATTCAGCAAGGTGGAGTATTTGGAAAACACATTTTCGTAGCTGTTTTGCGCATCATCCTTGATGTCGAAATTGATCAGGCTGTTAAAACCGTTGTCGAAGAAGTCCACTTTTTTGTCGCCGAAGTCGTACAGCCTTCCGCTGGAAATTTTATAAAAATACACCTCCCCAACCATGTAGAAAGGATTGTTATCCAGCACTTTAGCGGGGTTGGCTTTTTTCCAGTCGGCAAATGCCAGGTCGGCTTCCTTGCGTAGTTCGGCCCAGACCGTTTCTTCCACGTGTTTGGCAGTATCGCAGCGGTAGCCGTCGACGCCGTATTTCCGGATATAGTCGGTCAGCCACTTGATGATATAAAAGCGTGGTGCGCGCGGGTAGCCGGTGCGATTAAAAAAGGCGTCGAGTTCGGCCATCTCCTGTTTGTATCGGCCTTCCTTTTTCCATTTTTCTACCAGCAGTGCAGGCAATTCCACGGGTGCATCGCTGTCGGTTTTGATGTCCGGCAGGTTTTTTACCAGGGTGCATTCAATGGTCGACTGGTAGTCTTTGTATGTGCATTGCGGCTCGGTACGCGCCCAGTCCGACCAGAGCGGGTCCTGTGCCGTTACGGGGCCGGTGTGGTTGATTACAGCATCCAGGATGATCCGAATACCGCGTTTGTGGGCTTTTTTTACCAATTCGGCGAGTTCTTTTTCCGTGCCGAAATTGGGGTCGAGCCGCGTCCAGTCTTTGGTCCAGTAGCCGTGAAAACCGTAGGTAACGCCCGTTCCTTCATCCACAAAATCGTGGATTTGTTCCACCACCGGCGTAAACCAGATGGCGGTGGTGCCCAGTTGGTCAAAATACCCTTCCTCTATTTTTTGTGTAATGCCTTTGATGTCGCCGCCCATAAATCCGCGCAGGGTAGCCGTCGGAGTGTTTCGACCGAAATTCAGGTCATTTTTAGTGCTGCCGTTGTTAAAACGGTCGGTCAGCATGAAATACACATTGGCGTTTTCCCAAAGAAAAGGCGTTTTGGGACCGGTAGTGCCGGCAGCCTGTTGCGGGCCTTTGCAGGCGGAAATCGAAAGCAGCAGCAGGACGGGAATAAATAGTAATCGTTTCATAGTATTGGATGATTTTGGGGTTGAGTCAGAAGGACTCGTGCCGCCGAGCGTTATGTGCTCATACCAAGCAAATGTGTCATTCTGAACCGTAGGTGAAGAATCTGGGCATAGCCCAATGAAACTTGGGGTCCCCGGATGCTTCGGCTACGCCTCAGCATGACACGCCTACTTGATATGAGTACTTAACGCTCGGCTGCAATGGGCCTACAGGCACAACCCCGATTTTGAGGTTGCAAGATAATACGTTATGTTAATTTGCTTTAGAAACCGATCGAAACCCCTTATTTGAACAGACTCCGCAGATCAGGCAGCCAGCGCCCCACTTTTTGGCAATACGTTTCATACTTCACTCCAAATTGCTGACGCAGATAGGGTTATCACATTTTCGCCCATTTGACTGCTTTGCGCTGCCCGTCGGCGTTGATTTCGATAAAATAAATTCCCGCCGGCAAGTGCTCCAATTCGCTCAGTGGAACCCTGTTTTCGCCCCGGGTCAGCGGTATGTTTGTAGAAAATACCTGGCCCGATGCTGCCATGATCCGAAGGGTTGCGGCATGCATATCTGCCTGATTGTCAAATACTAAAACGGCATGATCAGCAGATGGATTGGGCAATATATTCATTTTAGCAACCACTGCCTCGGGCTCGGCCGTCGCCACACTCGGATCAACAATGGTAATGCGCACCCGGCGGATATTTTCCCTGTACACCACCACCTGAGGGATCACCACCAGATCATCGTCCTGCACGGTAACCTGGCCGCTTTGTAGCACATTTCCCGTTCCGGTGTCTCTGACCGACCAGTTCAGCAGGGTTCCGGTAGCCGGTTTGAATATCTGCGGCCTGCGAATGGCGAGATCCGCCGTGAGACTATTGTTCGGGCAGTTGTCGTTGGCAAAAACGGCGTTCGATTCGAGCCAGGCTATTGCAGACCAGCCGCCGGGAAGTTCCGTGACATTGTCCGTATCCCAGCGGTGATAGCCGCCCCAGGCGCCCCAGTTGTCGCCGTCGCCATTGTTAGTGCCCAGCAGACCTGTACCCGGGTCGTTGTTTTGCGGATCGAGGTGGTGGTTGAAAAAAGCAGGGAAAGACTGGTTGTTTCGGTAGCGCGCTTCGGCAAAACCCACGTTGTCCACTGCGGTCTGCTGAGAAGGCAAAACCCCGTTGACCCAGTGATCGTTGTAATCGGGTCCTGTGTCCGGCCCATGCGCCCGTTCGCTCCACATATTTTGCACGCCGATACCGATAGAGTCGGCTACCCGGTAATTTTCAACGACGTAAGGATCCCATTGCATGGTGCCATTGTCGTCGTTTTTACTGTGCCAGTGGCGGAAAAGTGGCAAATCGCGGGCATCAGCACAATTATCCAGCAGGTTAAATAAGGAACCCAGGTGGACTGTTTCGCCCGCCCGGTTTTTCAGGTTGGTTGGAAAATTGAGTGTCGGTTCGCCGAAGACAACCACGTTGGTAGAAGGCTCCGGCCCACCGAAACCGTTGTTGAAAATGGTCACGGAGGCATAGTGCTCAGGGTAACATTTTGCCAAAGCCGTCGAACCTGCCGAGCCCATGCTGTGGCCGTGAATCTGGATGCGCGTCGGGTCAATATTAAAATGATCGAAGAGCCATTCATCTATCCATAAATACCGCCGCTGGGTGTAATTAACGATCGTATCCACTTCCGTCGGCAGGTTCCCTGGCGTGAAAGGATCGTAGTTTTTGCGCCAGCCGAAATGCCAGGTCGGCAAATCCGGGAAGGGTGGTATCTGGTCGCGCCAACCCATCAGATTGTCATCATGCGCCAAAAGAATGCCTTCAACAGGTCTGATATTGGTTTCTGCCCGGCTGCCGGCCAGCGATTGGCGAGCTGTGCCGCCGCCACCGTGCAGCCAGACCGACATCGGAAAAGGCTGCGTCGTGTCTATTCCGGCTGGAACAGAAATAAAAAAAAGGCTTGGCATGCCGTTTTTGGCGCCATTGGCCATAATTGGAAAATCTGGGCGGCTTTCCCACTGGTTTTGCCGTCCGTCGGCCCACATCATATAAGCGAGGCAAAGAAACCCGTTGGCAAAAGGTGAGGGAAATGTTGCCTGCAGGTGGCATTCTACGGGGTCATTCGTCGGGTTGTACTGAAATGTGGTGGCCGTTGCGGTGATGTTCTGACCGCTTGTTACCGCTGTTTCGCCATCAGATACAACTGCAAAAAACAGGGCGCCCGGCTGGTGGGGCGTAAATACAAAAAGCCCTTCATTGGCTGCCAGCTGGTATTTTCCCGGCCCGGTCGGGTTTGGAATACGTGGCGTTGAACTGGTATCGACTTGTTCTTTTAGGGCTGCGCACAGGTACTCGAATTGGTGCAATTTACCGATCAGGGTGGCATTAGCGGTGGAACTGAATGCCGTCGGTTTGGCATAAACGGCATACCAGTCTGGCAAAGGCGCTGTGGTTTCCCACACTACCCACACCTGCCCGTCGGCGTACCAGGCCCGGACGTTGGTTTGAGCGGCGGCAGAAAAGCAAAAGAACAGCAAAAAGGATAGAAGGATGTTTTTCATTTTATTCAAATGTAAAGATCTAATTGGTGCATATATAGCCAGGTTTGAGTGGTTTGAAGTCTTCGCTTTCAGGCACATGCACCGGTCTTTCGGTCAAAACCACTTTGCGTTGACTTTAAAAAATGCTCGTGCGCAAATTTAGACTTTTGAAAACGCAAGTCGTTTATTCAGTGTTAGAAAAAGGATTCCCGCCAATCCGTCACCTTTCTTTGGTTCCTCCGGTCAAAATGGCTTTGCAAAATAGTAAGAACTGCCACATTTTCAGCCACAGTTCTCATTTTTGAGTTTGGAAATAAATTTGATAGATAGCCATTGCCAGGGGTACATTTGTCCTGTACCGGCTGCTTTATCTGCCGGCTGTTCAACAAGGCAAACTTCATGTACGTCTTAATATTTCCAGCGGCTAAAGCCGCCGGTACAAACCGCTCAACGAATCAACAACTCAATGACCTACGATAATTTCACCATAAAGGCCCAGGAGGCCATCCTGCAAGCCCAGCAAATCGCCGCCGGCTACGAACAACAAAGTGTGGACAGTTCCCACCTGTTGAAAGGCATCCTCAATGCCGACGACTCCGTAACCGATTTTTTATTGAAAAAAACGGGCGTCAACATGGCGCGTTTTGAAGAGGAACTGGACAAACTCATCTGGGAAACGCCCAAAGTGAAGGGCGCCGACAAACAATACCTGACCAACGAGGCCAACAAGGCTATTGCCACAGCCAAAGCCATGCTCAAGGACTTCGGCGACGACTACATTTCGCTCGAACTCCTGCTACTCGCTATCGCCAAAGGCAGCGATAAAACCGCCCGCCTGCTCCGAGAAAACGGCGCGACGCTCGACGCTTTGACCGCCGCCGTAAAAGAACTGCGCAAAGGCCGGAAAGTGACCGAACAAACCACGGAACACGTGTACAACGCGCTCCAGAAATACGCGATCAACCTGACCGAACAGGCTGAAAACGGCAAACTGGACCCGGTGATCGGCCGCGACGAAGAGATCCGCCGCGTACTGCATATCCTCAGCCGCCGCAAGAAAAACAACCCCGTTGTCATCGGCGACCCCGGCGTGGGTAAAACCGCCATCGTGGAAGGCATCGCCTGGCGGATCGTCAAACACGACGTGCCGGAAACCCTTTCCGGGAAAAAAATATTCAGCCTCGACCTGTCGGCGCTCATCGCCGGCGCGAAGTATAAAGGCGAATTTGAAGAACGCCTCAAAGCCGTTATCAAAGAGGTGGTGGACTCTAATGAACAGGTTATTTTGTTCATCGACGAGATCCACACGCTTGTGGGTGCAGGTGGCGGACAAGGCGCGATGGATGCCGCAAACATCCTGAAACCGGCCCTCGCACGTGGCGAACTCCGCACCATCGGCGCCACCACGCTCGATGAATACCAGAAATATTTCGAATCGGATAAAGCGCTCGAACGCCGTTTTCAGGCCGTTTATGTGGACGAGCCCAGCATGGAAGACACCATTTCCATCCTGCGCGGTATCCGGGAAAAATACGAGAACTACCACAAAGTGCAGATCCTTGACGAAGCCGTAGTGGCCGCCGCCGAACTTTCGCACCGCTATATTTCGGAACGCAAACTGCCGGACAAAGCCATCGACCTCATCGACGAAGCGGCCGCCAAACTGCGCCTCGAACTCGATTCGGTGCCCGAAGACGTGGACAAACTCGACCGCCAGATGCGACAGATGGAGATCGAACGCGAGGCGATCAAACGCGACAACGATGCGCGCAAACTGGACGCGATGAACAAACAGATCCAGGACCTGCGCGAAAAACTCGACAGCCTGCGTGCCAAATGGACCTCTGAAAAAGAGATCGTGGAAGCCATCCAGAATTGCAAACAAAAACTGGAAGAACTCCACATTCAATACCAGCGCGCGGAACGGGAAGGCAACCTCGAAGTAGCGTCGAAAATCAAATACCAGGATATTCCGGCACAGGAAGCCATGCTGAAAGCCGCCGAGGACAAACTGTCCCAACTGGCGCCGGAAAGCCGCATGACCACCCAGACGGTAACGGCCAACGACATCGCCGAAGTGGTGGCGCGCTGGACCGGCATTCCGCTGGCGAAAATGATGAAAGGGGAGAAAGAGCGCCTGCTGCACCTCGAAGCGGAAATGCACAAACGCGTGATCGGTCAGGATGAAGCCGTAGTGGCCGTTTCTGATGCTATTCGCCGCAGCCGCGCAGGACTCAGCGATCCCGACAAACCCATCGGTTCCTTTATTTTCTGCGGTCCGACGGGCGTGGGCAAAACGGAACTGGCGAAAGCACTGGCTGACGTTTTGTTCGACGATGAAAAAGCGATCACACGCATCGACATGTCGGAATACCAGGAAAAACACAGCGTTTCCCGACTCGTGGGCGCGCCTCCGGGCTACGTGGGTTACGATGAAGGCGGGCAACTGACGGAAGCCGTTCGCCGCCGGCCATACTCCATCGTGCTGCTGGATGAAATCGAAAAAGCGCACCCGGATACCTTCAATATCCTGTTGCAGGTGCTCGACGACGGGCGACTTACGGACAACAAGGGCCGCACCGCGAATTTTAAAAATACGATCATCATCATGACCTCCAACCTCGCCAGCGACCGCATCATGGAAGCCTTCGAGGACCTGGATACCATGCCGGAAAAACGCCAGCACGAGGTATTTGAAACCGCCAAATCGGAAGTGATGGATGCGTTGAAACAGAACCTGCGCCCCGAATTTCTGAACCGTATCGATGAAGTGGTGGTATTCCACCCGCTGCTGAAAAACCAGGTGGCTCAAATCCTCGATATCCTGCTCAAGGACATCCGGGAAATGCTAACCCACCAGGAACTCCTGCTCGACGTGACCAAAGACGCCGCCAAGGTGCTGGTAGACCATGGCTTCGATCCGCAATTCGGCGCCCGCCCGCTGAAACGCACGCTGCAACGCGAACTCGTCAACGAACTCGCCAAACACCTGCTCGCCGGCGACTACGTCAAAGGCGACACGGTCCTGATAGATGCCGACGGCGCAGGACTGGTGTTCGGCCGGAAATCGATGGTAGAAGGGAAGGATGTGGTGACGAAGAAGTTGGAGGAACTGTAGTTGAGGAGGATATGAGTATTTGACTGGTAATGAGGAAAATGGGGGAAAACAGGATGATTGGAGCTGTGCAATGTTCAAATTGCTCTTCTATTACATGACATCGTTCATCGTAAGGAATCTGGCCGCGCCCTGCGTAGTGGTGGCATGGGTTTAGACATTTTGATAAATTCTTTTTTCGGGCCGAAAAAAGAATTTATCAAAAT
>JADLCC010000218.1 GCA_020847425.1 Saprospiraceae bacterium | reverse complement strand
CCATACTACTGGACATTTTGAGCCTGGGTGAAAAACCGGTACGCTGGAACGCTGTACCGGCATCTAAAATGGCCAAGCATTGCCGGAACAGCGTTCCAGCGTACAAAAATGTCCAGTAGTGAGCATCTTTCGCTATAAGTAGATGTGCAAAAACAGGCTAGACTAAATTCTTTGTAAATGCTTGATTATCAACACTGATAACCAATAACTATTAACTGATAACTACTTACACCTTGCCATGTTCGATACTGATTCTACAACGACCCAAACTGCTCCGCCGCAACTGTTACACGCCACGGAGCCGGAATTTGAGCGTATCCTGACGCCGGAAGCGCTCAATTTCCTCGCAGCGCTGCACCACCGTTTCGACGAGCGCCGCCTTTCCCTGCTAGCTGCCCGCGCCGGAAGGCAGCAACGCATCGACCTGGGCGAACGGCCGGTTTTCCTGCCTGAAACCGCCCTGATCAGGAGGTCGCCCTGGACCGTCGCGCCGATTCCACCCGCCCTCCAGGACCGAAGGGTGGAAATTACCGGACCGACCGAACGCAAAATGGTCATCAATGCGCTCAATTCCGGCGCAAAAGTGTTTATGGCCGATTTTGAAGACAGCCTGGCGCCTTCCTGGACCAATGTGCTGCAAGGGCAGGTCAACCTGTCCGATGCCATACGTGGCGATATTGCTTACGATGACCCTCAAAACGGCAAAACCTACCGCCTGAACCAGGAAACAGCCGTCCTGCTGGTTCGTCCCCGCGGCCTGCATTTGTCGGAACGCCACCTGCTGGTAGACGGCCGGGCGATGAGCGGATCGCTCTTCGATTTCGGGCTTTACTTTTTTCACAATGCGCAGGCGCTGCTCGACCGGGGCTGGGGCCCCTATTTCTATCTGCCCAAACTGGAAAGCCACCTCGAAGCGCGCTGGTGGAACGATGTGTTCTGTTTTGCGCAGGAGTATGTCGGCTTACCGTTGGGAACCATCAAAGCCACCGTGCTGATCGAAACGATCCTGGCGGCATTTGAACTCGACGAAATCCTTTGGGAACTGCGCGATCACGCTGCCGGACTCAATTGCGGGCGCTGGGATTACATTTTCAGCATCATCAAAAAATTCAGGAAAGACCCCGCTTTTGTGCTGCCCGACCGCGCGGAAGTGACCATGACGTCTCCGTTTATGCGCGCCTATTCGCTGCGTGTGATCCAGGTTTGTCACCGCCGCGGCTGTCATGCCATCGGAGGTATGGCCGCCCAGATTCCCATCAAAAACAACCCGGAAGCCAACGAAGCCGCCCTCGCCAAAGTGCGCGCTGATAAACTCCGTGAAGCCACCGACGGACACGACGGTACCTGGGTGGCGCACCCGGGACTGGTGCCGGTCGCCCTCGACATATTTAACGAACACATGCCGGCGCCCAACCAGGTGAACCGCCAACGCGACGATTACACTATTTCGGAAAAAGACCTGCTGGAAATGCCGCCCGGCGCCGTCACGGAAGCCGGTGCGCGGCAAAACATCAATGTGGCTTTGCTGTACCTGGAAAACTGGTTGCGGGGCAACGGCTGCGTAGCGCTGTATAACCTGATGGAGGATGCCGCTACCGCCGAAATCAGCCGGTCGCAGCTCTGGCAATGGCTGCAAAATGGCGTGCAACTCGCCAATGGACAAACCTTCGACAAGGCCCTTTACCAGGCTTACAAGGCGGAAGAACTGGTTAAAATCCGGCAACTGGTGGGCGAACAGGCCTTTACCGAAGGGCGGTTTTCCGAAGCCGAAGCACTGCTCGATACGCTGGTCACAGCCCCCGATTTTCAGGAATTTCTAACCCTACCGGCGTATCAAATGCTGGCGGATTAACCATCAACTTCATCATTTCCTCACCATAAATTTTCATCAGTTATGAAAAGCAGCACCGAAAAAATACAGGCATTAACCCAGGATTGGCAGGAAAATCCACGTTGGAAAGGTGTTTCCCGTCCTTACACGGCACAGGAGGTGTTGCGCCTCCGCGGTGCGGTGGATATCGAATATTCTTTGGCGCGGCGCGGCGCGGAAAAACTATGGCGCATGCTGAACGAGCAGCCCTTTGTCGGCGCCCTGGGGGCGCTCACCGGCAACCAGGCCGTTCAGGAAGTGACGGCGGGCCTCGACGCCATTTACCTCAGCGGCTGGCAGGTGGCGGCCGATGCCAACCTGTCCGGACAAATGTACCCCGACCAGTCGCTGTACCCCGCCAACTCGGTACCTTCCGTGGTAAAACGCATCAACAACGCGCTGATGCGCCGGGAACAGATTCGTTCGGTCAACGGTGATCCGTACCGCGACTGGCTGGCGCCGATTGTAGCGGATGCCGAGGCCGGGTTCGGGGGTAACCTGAATGCTTTTGAATTGATGAAAGAAATGATTGAAGCGGGCGCTGCAGGGGTTCATTATGAAGACCAGCTGTCTTCCGCCAAAAAATGCGGACACCTCGGCGGCAAAGTACTGGTGCCTACCCGGGAGGCAGTAGACAAACTGGTGGCTGCCCGACTGGCTGCCGATGTGCTCAATGTCCCAACCGTGCTCATTGCCCGCACCGACGCTGAAGCGGCCAATCTGATCACGAGCGATATCGACGAGCAGGATCAGCCTTTTATTAGCGGACAGCGCACCTCGGAAGGGTTTTATTATCTGCGCAATGGGGTAGAAGCCTGTATAGCCCGCGGCCTGGCCTACGCGCCCTACGCCGATCTGATCTGGATGGAAACCTCGCAACCCGACCTCGGTATTGCCCGTGAATTCGCACAAGGCATTAAAGCGGCTTTTCCCGATAAAATGCTGGCCTACAACTGTTCGCCGTCTTTCAACTGGTCGAAACACATGGAACCCGCTCAAATGGCGAAATTCGGCGAATCACTGGCCGAACTGGGGTATAAATTCCAGTTTATTACCCTGGCCGGTTTCCATGCGCTCAATACTTCCATGTTCGAACTTTCCCTGGCTTACCGCGAACGCAATATGGCCGGATTCTCCGAACTGCAGCAACGGGAATTCTCTCTCCAGGATGCAGGTTTTGCAGCCATTAAACACCAGGCTTTTGTCGGCACCGGCTACTTCGATTTTGTACAAAGTACCGTACAACGCGGCAATTCTTCTACTGTGGCGATGGCCGGGAGCACGGAAGTGGAGCAATTTCATTGAGTTGTTGAGGGGTTGAGTATGTTGAGCGGTTGAGAGTGATAACCAAAGCCGTGAGTTATCACCCTCAACCGCTCAACAAACTCAACCCTCAACAACCTCCGCCAACTCCTTCACCTTATCCAGCGCCTTCGGAAATGTCTGCGCGAAATAATCGGCAAAACTGTTGTCCGCATCGAGTTCCACGTTGAGTTCCGTGCCGCTGTTTTTTTCGTGTAATGTATAATTTTCGAATGCGCCGGCCCAGCCTTTTGCCGCAGGGGAGTCAAAATCTTCCACGCCGTTTTTGAGTTCGCCCAGGTGTTGAAAGGACATGAATTCATTGGGGATCAGGCGGGCAATTTTACTGATCATGCCGTTGCTGCCGTCGCCGCCGAGAAAAAGGATTTTACTGCCTTCTTTCCAGTCGCTTTGGGCATAGGAGCCTGGGTGAAAAACGCTGGTCCAGGCACGGTAGCTCTCGTCGTTCCATAAAACGTTCCAGACCTGTTCTTTCGGGGCGTTGATCTGGATAGCAAAAGTGAGTTTTTTCATTGCTTATTTTTTATTTATGAATATACTGCCAAGCGCGTGTTCTCTCAACAACCTCAACCCTCAACATCCTCAACCTGTTCCAGCGTTTTTATCAAAATGCAGCAACCACTGGTTGCCAAACTGGTCGGTCAGGTCGCCAAACAGAGCACCCCAGAAAGTATTTTCCAGGGTATGCGTAGCCTGCCCGCCGGCCGAAAGTTTTTCATACAAAGTTCTGATTTCCGTTTCGCTGCTGCATTCGAGCATCAGTGAAACAGCATTGCCTTTTTGGAGGCCTTTTTCACCAACCATATCGGAGGCCATTAAAATCAACGCGCCGTTGGTCAGGGTGGCGTGAAGAATACCGGCTTTCATCTCCGGCGGCAACTGCCCGGCCATGGGTGATCCTTCAATGGCTTGCAGGGATAAATCGCCGCCGAGGCAATCGTGGTAAAACGTCATGGCTTCCCGGCAATTTCCGTTAAAAGTCAGGTATGGGTTGATGTGTTTGCTCATGGCACATGAGTAGTTGAATTGCACTGCAAACATAAAATGTTTTAAAAAGAAAAAAATATGGCAAAAACGACAATAAGACGGGTTGTTTGCGACAAACTTTTTGTGTAGTTTTGCCTGATGAAACAAATCGCGATCCTCGTGCCTGAATCATCGGTGATGCAGGCCATTGCCGACCCGAGTTACATGTTCCACGCGGTGAACCAGTTTTTGCAATCCAAAGGACAGGCGCCGTTTTTCAGGGTGCAATTGGTAGGACAATCGCGCGAGGTGCGGCTGAACAACGGCCTGTTCTCCGTTCACACTGACCGGTTGCTGGAAGAGGTGGAACACGCCGACCTGATTTTTATACCGGCGCTGTTCGGCGATATGCAGTCGGCCATCGACCGGAACAGGGCAGCCATCCCCTGGATCGTGGAGCAATATAAAAAGGGCGCAGAGGTGGCATCCTTGTGTGTGGGCGCTTTTTTGCTGGCTTCCACCGGTTTACTCGACGGGAAACAGTGCTCCACCCACTGGGCTTTTGCCAATGAATTCCGGGAAATGTTTCCGCGGGTGGAATTGAAAGACGGCAGCGTCATCACGGAAGAAAACCGCATTTACTCCAGCGGCGGCGCGCATTCGTACTGGAACCTGCTGTTGTACCTGGTGGAAAAATATACCGACCGGGAAATGGCCATCCTGGCGTCCAAATTTTTTGCCGTCGACATCGACCGCGACAGCCAGTCGGCCTTTATGATGTTCCAGGGCCAGAAAAACCATGTGGACGACGACATTAAAATGGCGCAGGAATTTATCGAGGCCAATTACCCCGAAAAAGTAACCGTAGAGGAACTCGCCGACCGTTTTGCCATTGGCCGCCGCAGTTTTGAGCGGCGTTTCAAAAAAGCCACCAACAATACCGTAGTCGAATACCTCCAGCGCGTCCGCATCGAAGCGGCCAAACGCCGTTTTGAAAGTAGCCGTAAAAGCATCAATGAGGTCATGTACGATGTGGGTTACACGGATACTAAGGCATTTAGGGACGTGTTTAAAAAAATTACGGGGCTGACGCCGGTGGAGTACCGGAATAAGTTTAGCAAGGTGAATTGAAATTCACCGTACATTTGTCCGCATTTTTCACTCAGTCTCCCTTTTGTCATGTCCGATATCATATTTTCCCTTATCCAGAAGGAACTCGACCGGCAGCGTCGCGGCGTAGAACTCATTGCTTCTGAAAACTTTACGAGCCAGGCCGTCATGGATGCCATGGGCACCTGTCTGACCAATAAATACGCTGAAGGTTACCCCGGTCGCCGTTATTACGGCGGTTGCGAGGTGGTCGACGAAGTGGAACTGATTGCCATCGACCGGATCAAACGTTTGTTCGGTGCGGCCTGGGCCAATGTGCAGCCGCACTCCGGTGCGCAGGCCAATGCAGCAGTATTTCTCGCCTGCCTGCAACCCGGCGATAAAATCCTGGGTTTCAACCTGGCGCATGGCGGCCACTTGTCGCACGGCTCGCCGGTCAATTACTCCGGCAAAGTGTACAACCCCGTTTTTTACGGCGTAGAGCAGGAAACCGGCCGAATTGACATGGATAAAGTGGAAGCGCTGGCCCATGCGGAACGCCCCAAACTGATCATTTGCGGCGCATCGGCTTATGCCCGCGATTGGGATTACGCGCGTTTCCGCAAAATCGCCGACGCCGTCGGAGCGCTGTTGCTGGCAGATATCGCCCACCCCGCAGGCCTGATCGCAGTGCAACTGCTCAACAACCCGATGCCGCACTGCCATATCGTGACCAGCACGACCCACAAAACCCTGCGCGGACCGCGCGGTGGTATTATCCTGATGGGTAAAGATTTTGACAACCCCTGGGGCCGCACCACCAAAAAAGGCGCCCCCATACAGATGTCGAGCATCCTCGACAGCGGCGTATTCCCCGGCATGCAGGGCGGCCCGCTCGAACACGTGATTGCCGCCAAAGCCGTCGCATTCGGAGAGGCATTGCAGCCTGATTTCAAAACCTATGGTTTGCAGGTGATCAGAAATGCGCAGGCTATGGCCGACGAATTCGAGTCGCGCGGCTTCCGGATTATTTCCGGCGGTACGGATAACCACCTGATGCTGTTGGATTTACAATCGAAAAACGTGAACGGTAAAGTTGCCGAAAACGCCCTGGGCGCCGCCGATATTACCGTGAATAAAAACATGATTCCTTTCGATCCGCAACCGCCGATGACCACCTCCGGCATCCGCGTTGGTTCGGCAGCCATCACAACCCGTGGCATGAAAGAAGACGATTGCCGTCAGGTGGTGGAATGGATCGACGAGGTGATCACACACCCGGATGACGCTGCCCTGCACGGGAAAATCCGCGCGGCGGTCAACCAGTTTATGCTGAAATTTCCGTTGTACGAAACAGCGGGAGTGATTGCGTGAGTCGTGAGTCGTGAGTCGTGAGTGGCATTTCGTT
>JADLCC010000217.1 GCA_020847425.1 Saprospiraceae bacterium | reverse complement strand
TGAATTTGTATTAAAAAGCGCTTAAAATGTTTACAGTGCTTACTTTTGGCAGACGGATACCTTGTTTTTTGTCGTGTTTTGCAGGTCAATACGATGATATGAAAGTGCTACTGATTGAAGATGAACCCAAAATGGCCCGCTCTCTTAAAAAAGGGCTGGAAGAACACCAGATCGAAGTGGACGCAGCCTTGAATGGCGCTGCCGGATACCACCTGGCGGTGAACAATGAATACACGGTGATTATTTCGGATATTATCTTACCTGAATTAAATGGCATCGATTTATTGCGCCAGTTGCGCAACACTGGCAACCGGACGCCTGTTATCCTGCTGACGGCTTTGGGGCAAACGGATGACAAAGTTATAGGTTTTGAAGCAGGCGCAGATGATTACCTCACCAAACCGTTTGAATTCAAGGAACTGCTGATGCGTATCCGCGCATTGTCGCGCCGGCCTGTGGATACTTACCAGTCGTCGCCCAACCTGCGTTTTGCCGACCTTGAAATGAACCTCGAAACCCGGGAATTTTTCCGGGAAGGGCAAAAAATTGCGCTGACGCCGCGTGAATTTTCACTTATGGAATACTTATTGCGCAATCCGGGTCGGGTGATTTCCAAAAATGAAATTTCAGAGCGCGTCTGGAACCTGCATTTTGATACCGGCACCAACGTGATTGAAGTTTATGTGAACTTTTTGCGCAAAAAAATTGACAAAGGTTTTGCCAAAAAGTTGATCCATACCCAGTTTAAAAACGGATACATCCTGCGCGAAGAAGAAGACTGAAAGGGTTATGCAAATACGTACCAAACTCACCTTGCAATTTATCATACTGGTGGCCGGCATCCTGCTGCTGTCGCTGTGTTTTATTTATTTCAAATTCCGTCAAATCACGGAAGATGAATTTTACAACAACCTGCGCTCCAAAGCACTGATGACCGCCGAAATGGTATTGCATGAGGAAGAAAAACTGCAACTGATTCCTGTGCAGGAAGACCTGGACAGTGCGGAATTGTTGCCGTTCCGGGAAAATGTGATGATCTATAACGCAGACCTGAACATGGTTTTTGCATTCAATCGGGATGCTGCCCCTCTGCCGGACAGTAAGTTGCGCGAACTCAAAACAAGCGAAGAAACCTGTTTTTTACACGGTAACCTGCATGCCATCGGCCTGCGACACAAAAGCCACAGCGGCAAAGAATACCTCGTCATCGCCGAATCCGTTTTTAATTCGGAAGAACTCGGCAACCTGCGCAACATCCTGATTATCAGTTTCTTCATGGGCATCGGCATCGTCGCTGCCGGCGGCTGGTTTTATGCGGGTCAGGCTATGTCGCCCGTTTCGCGCATCATCAATCAGGTCGATCATATCCTGCCTTCCGATCTGAGCGCCCGGCTCGATGTATCCAACAACCACGACGAAATTTCCCGACTGGTTATCACTTTCAACCGACTGCTCGACCGTATTCAATTTGCCTTCCGGATGCAAAAAAGTTTTATTTCCAATGTCTCGCACGAATTAAAAAACCCACTCTCGGTTATCCTTTCTCAACTGGAAGTGGCGCTGGACAAAAAACGCAATGCCACGGAATACCATGCAACACTGGCCTCCGTACTGGAAGACACCCGCGAACTCAGTGAGGTAACGGAAAAACTGCTGCAACTGGCCCGCGTACATTCCGAAGGCGCGAGTATCTCTTTTGAACAGGTGCGGCTGGATGAAATCATGTTGCAAACCAGGGCCACCCTGCTGCGCCTGCACCCCGATTACCATATTTCTTTCAATATTGAAGGTATCCCGGAAAGTGAAGACCAACTTTGCGTGCTCGGCAATGAATCGCTGCTGCGTTCCGCATTCCAGAACCTGATGGATAACGGCTGCAAGTTTTCTCCGGATAAAAAGGTAGAGGTAAAAATCGGTTTCGACCCCAGTGGCAAACACTTCGTTGAAATAACAGACCGCGGTCCGGGTATTCCCCAAAAAGACCTGCACCTGATATTCCAGCCGTTTTACCGCAGTTCGCAAAACATCCATGTGCGCGGTTCGGGTATCGGCCTGTCACTGGTGGAAAGTATCCTGAAACTGCACCACGTTGTGCTCGATGTGGTGTCGGCCCAAGGAAAAGGAACGACGTTTAAGTTGAGTTTCCCGTGAAAAAGAGAAGTGAGAGGTGAGAAGTGAGAGGTAAGAGGTCGTAGAGTACACCGCTTCGCGTTAATCTTTTTTACCAGCGATAACCAAGGGGGTGCAGCCTAAAACACCAAAATACTAAAACACCAAAACACTAAAATACTAAAACACCAAAACCCCACCCCACCCAAACATCTTAACCGATCCGGCTATGAAAAAAGACTGGTTTGTTTGCCTGAAAAAAATGCTTTACGCAGCCGTGTTGCTGGGTATTGTGTTAGGACAAAGTTGTGGGCCTATGGGAGAAATGGAGTCTGCGGACCACCAAACTGCAACCGAAACGACACTTGCCTGGAATCGGCTTATGCTCGACCTCGAGCGATACACGCCAGGTTATCGCCCTCCCGTGAGCGCCCGCATGTTTGCCTACGTGGAAATAGCGGCATACGAAGCTTCATTGCCGGATCTGGAAGGGTTTGTCTCGCTGGAGCAGTACTTCCCTGGTTATGCGAAACCTGCTATTGTTGTTGCTAAAGGCCAATTCCACCTGCCTACCAGCCTGAATGCCGCTTATGCGCAGATTTTGCGCGATTTTTTCCCCACCACCCCCAATCACCTGAAAAAACGGATCGACGCACTGGAAGAAACCCACGCCCGCCGCTTCCATGAAATCATAGACAGCCGTATCCTCGACCAATCCAAAACATTCGGACAGGCTGTGAGCAAAGCAGTCTGGCAATGGTCGATGAACGACAAGGAAGGCCACGACGCATTTTTGTACAATTACGACCGCAATTTTGAACCCGAAAATTGCACGGGCTGCTGGAAGCCGAATGGCAAACGCTCCATCCCGGCGCTGTTGCCCAATTGGGGTAAAACCAGGAGTTTTGTAGTCCCCACTTCCGAGGTATCCGTTAAACCGCCGCTGCCCTTCGATGAATCGCCCGGTTCGGCCATGTATACCGACGCCGTAGAAGTTTTTTCCCTTTCCCACCCGCTGAGTAAGGAAAACAGGTGGATTGCAGAACTTTGGAGCGACGACCTGCCCGGCTTGACTGTCACGCCGGCTGGCAGGTGGATTTCCATCGCCAATCAGGCACTGGAACAAGCCAATCTGCCGTTCACGAAAGTAATAGAAACGTACCTAAAAACGGCGCTGGCGCTGTGCGATATCAGCATCATCACCTGGCAGGCAAAATATACCTTCAACCGGGAACGACCGGAATCTTATATTCACAGGGTCATGAAAACGGAGTGGTCGCCCCTGCACGACAACCCTTCCTTCCCCTCCTACCCTTCTGGACATGCTGGTTTCGGCGCAGCCGCCGCTGAAGTGCTCACCGCTCAACTGGGCGAACATTTCAACCTCACCGACCGCACCCACGAAAAACGGCAGGAATTCACAGGAAAACCACGTACCTACCAGTCCTTTACTGAAATGGCCCAGGAAAACGCCACCTCCCGCGTTTTACTGGGTGTCCACTACCGCATGGATTGTAAAGAAGGACTCCGTTTGGGTAAAATCGTGGGACAAAAGGTGAATGGGATGTCGTTGAGGAGAAGCGAAGCAGGGCTTTGAATGAGGAATGAGGAATGAGGAATGAGGAATGAGGAATGAGGAATGAGGAATGAGGAATGAGGAATGAGGAATGAGGAATGAGGAATGAGGAATCAAATAATTATTAAGCGAAATACTTTGGTATAAATATTATGCAAATGCCTGATTATCAACACGAATAACGAATAACGAATAACGAATAACGAATAACGAATAACGAAATATTAATGAAAGACAAGGCAAGTAAACCGGAACAGCAGCAGCACTTGCCCGTTAAAAGAGTGGCGCTGCTTGGCCCCGAAAGTTGTGGAAAAAGTTACCTGGCGGAATACCTGGCCGGGCATTTCCAAACGGCTTTTGTGGAAGAATATGGCCGCACATACTGCGAGCGGTTTGGGATGGACCTGACGGAACTCGACTTCGCGCATATCGCCGGCGGACAACTGTACCGGGAAGATGAAATGGCGAAGCAGGCAAACCGGATCTTGTTTTGCGACACCGATCTGATCGTCACGCAGGTCTGGAGCGAGATATATTTCAACGGCGTCTGCCAGCCCTGGATCAGCTGGGCAAGTCGGCAGCGGCATTACGATCATTTCTTTTTACTGAAGCCGGATATTCCATGGGTCAACGACGGTCTGCGGGAATACGAAGCGAAACGGGAATGGATGTTTGATCGGTTGCAGGAAGTGCTGGAAAGCCGGAACCTTCCGTTTACTATTATCGGCGGCACTTTTGAAGCAAGAAACCGGAAGGCGGTGGAAGTGGTGGATGGTTTGTTGGGGCAAACGCACACGGATTGAGATATGCAGAAATCACCATTGTAGAGAAATGGAACACGGATAAAAAGGATTAGACACGGATCGCTACTGCAATCTCTAAAAATCCGTGTCTAATCCTTTTTATCCGTGTTCCATTTTCAACATCCATCTCTCGAAACGGTGCGTTTTCGCCTAGAGATGACACCTGCTCGTACCTCGCAGATGTCACCTCTAGGCTACTCGGTAAAGTCCTTCAAAAACCCAATCGTTTTTTCAATATCATCACTCAGCACCCGGTCTTCGGCCAAACGCGGCACCACTGCCCGGTAATCTGTGTGAGCCT
>JADLCC010000216.1 GCA_020847425.1 Saprospiraceae bacterium | reverse complement strand
CCACCCACTCCATGCAAAAACTCCTCCTCCTCGCTTTCCTCTTCCTCGCCCTCACCCGTTTCAAGTGCGTGGTAGAATGCGAAGGCCCCGATGTCGCGCTCAAAATCAGCCGGACAGAAATGGCGCACCTGGACAACCGCGGGGCTGAACCGGTCGCGCTTGCTCCCGGCGCGAACGGTTTCCTGAACGCCTACGGATTTCGCTTGTCCACATATGTTGAGGTCCGCAACCAGGCGGATACGGTCGGGGTGGAGTGTCCTTATTTTATTCTGTCGCCGGCTGCCAACCATTGCAGGATTTTCACCCTGACCGGCACTGGCGACCATCCGCCGGGAACAGACGTGTCCGCTTTGTTCCGTTTTGCCGACCGCCGCCGCTCGCCGCTACGCTATGAGGCTACCGCCGATGCAGCGCCTATCGTGTCCGGAATCTGGAATTTCGACCTGGCTTCCAACTTTGACTTTTTGCTGGTGCAGCCGCCCGCAACGGCCGGCTGGCAGCAATTCGAACTGCGCCTGAGCCAAAACGATACCACCACATTATCTGTCACCACCGATTCCATTTTCCTGCAATGAACAAGCACAATAATTCATGGATAGCGGCTTTATTTTGCTGCATCTGGGTTTTTAACACAGCAGCGGCGCAGGAAACGGCATTTCCAAAAGGTTTTTACTTCCGGCTGGGCGTAGCATATAGCCCCGTTTTGAATGCCCCGGGTATCAGCGCCCTGGCTGATCCGCTGGTAGCGCTGCCCCGGCACAACGTGTCCATACCTTTTGAATTCCAATGGCAGATGAAAAGCCGTTTCGGACTCGTTTTTCAATACCGGCCTGTAAATATCGACGCCAATATCCGTTCAGCAGTGGGGCATGAGGTGGCCCGCCAGTTTCCAAACGATTTTGCAGCAGTATACCTGCCGGGCGTTTACGAAGGACTCAACAATGGAGACGACGCTTCACAGGCTTTTATTACCCTTTCTTATGCCCTGGAGGCCGGAAAATGGGCGATTCAGCCACGCCTCATGCTCGGCGGCACTACGTGTTATCCATTGACGGCGGAGATTACATTGAAACGCAGGGATTCGAATCAGTTGAACGTTCTGACGCTGGAGCCCATTCTGGCAGATCCGGATACCGGTGCATCTACCATTATTACATTCGGCCTGGGCGCACTCGCACAACGCCATTTGTGGCGGCGCTGGAGTGTATTCGGTATAGCGGAATGGACGGCGTGCAAGCCTGACCTTTCCTACACCTATGCTCTTGAAAATCAAATAGATAATTCTACAAATACACAAATCCTGAGCAGCAACCAGGTAGTGCAAATGTTGCATCTGGGCGGGGGATTGACGTTTCGGATCAGCGGGAGAAGGTAGTGTTTGGGCCTCAATCCCCGGCCCCCTCTCCAATAGGTGAGGGGGAGCGAGTACCCTCGGCATCCCTTGAGAAGAATGCCAGGAGTGAAGTCACCCCCTCTCTGTTGGAGAGGGGGCCGGGGGGTGAGGCCCAAACACTAACGTTTGCCCGCAATCCACCTATCAATCTTCGCTTCCAGCACCTTCAGCGGCAAACAACCGGCATCCAGCACCTGGTTGTGAAATTCCTTGAGGTCGAATTTGTCGCCCAGCGCTTTTTCGGCTTTGCTGCGCAATTCCAGTATTTTCAACTGGCCTATTTTGTACGACAACGCCTGACCCGGGATGGCCATATAGCGTTCAATTTCAGCGATAATACTTTCTTCCGAATCCGCTTCATTGTCTTTGGAAAACTGGATCGCCTGCTCGCGGGTCCAGCCTTTGGTGTGCAGGCCCACATCGACTACCAGCCGGATAGCACGGTGCATTTCGCTGCTCAGCATCCCGAAATACTGGTACGGATCGGTGTACAAGCCGAGTTCCCTGCCAAGACTTTCGGTGTACAATGCCCAGCCTTCGCCGTAAGCGCCGTACCACAGGAAGCGGCGGAAAGATGGCAGGGCCGTGTTTTCTTGTTGCAGCGAAATCTGGTAATGGTGGCCCGGGATGGCCTCGTGCAGAAACAGCGACTCGCCGCCCACCACATTGTACGTGGTCGCATCGGGTACGGGTACGTAAAAAACACCCGGGCGGCTGCCGTCGGGCGTGCCCTGGCTGTATTCCGCGCTGGCCGAGGCTTCGCGGAAAGCCTCCGTGCGGCGCACTTCAAATTTGGATTTCGGCGTGAGGTCGAACATTTTGTTCAACTGTGGTTTCATCACCATTTCCAGTGAAGCATACCAGGCCGTCACTTCCTCCGGTTTTTGGAAAGGCATAAATTTTTTGTCCGAGCGGACGTAGTCGAAAAAGGCCTTCAGGTCGCCCTTGAACCCAACCTGCGCCTTCACTTTTTCCATCTCCGTGCGGATGCGCGCCACTTCCTGTTGGCCGAGGTTAAAAATCTCGTCGGCGCTCATTTCCGTGGTCGTCCAGTATTTGATCAGGTGGTCGTAGCGTTCGCGGCCGCCGGGCACATCCGAAATACCGGAAGTGGAGCGGCCTTTGGGCAGGTACTCCTTTTCAAAAAAATCGGCCAGTTTTTGAAACGCAGGCGTCAGTTGTTCCGCTATCATTTTGGTGTAGGCTGCCGTCAGGCGCGTTTTTTCCGCGGCCGGAAAATCGGCGGGCATCACCTGGATCGGGCCGTAATACAGGCTTTTGGTCGGGTCTGATACCAGCAATTCCTTGAATTGAGGGATCACCTTGACGATCAGCGATTTGGGCAGCACATATCCCGCATTCATGCCTTTCCGGGTGTAAACGATTGCCGAATCAGTCCACACCGTAAAGGCTTGCAGGCGTTTCAGCCAGTTGTCGTAATCCGTTACCGTTTTAAACGGCTGGGTACCGCTGCCGGAGCCATACTGCCCGAGCGTGAGTGGAAGACTCCAGAATTGATTGATAGACATGTAGTTATCTGGAAATTTCTGGCCCGCCAATTCGATGTCGCACTCCCACTGGAGTATATCGTAACTGATGCGGTCGGTGGCGTCGAGTTGTTCGGGGTTGTATTGCGCCAGCGCGGTTTTGGTGCGGGTATAAAATTCGTGTACCTGCCGGCGGTAGTCCTCGCTCACGGTAATCGGCAGTTGATCATTATAGCCTTCCACGCCCTGCGTCGTAGCCTCCAGGGGGTTCAAAGCCAGCCGGTCGCGGTAAAATTGTTCGATAAAATCTTTCATGGGGGTTGCGGCCGCATCGGCTTTTTGCGGTGAATTTTGCCGGCATTGGAAGCCAAGGACAGCGGCCAGGAGTAGCATCAAGAGGGTGCGCATGGTAGTTATCAGTTGTCTGTTATCTGTGTTGACAATCAAGCATTTAAATCTGCCAGATTGCTATAAAATGCAAATAATGGGTTTAAACAAATCCAAATCGCCAAGAATTAGTTGAATTTGCCCTATCCCGGGTGTCATCCTGAGCGTAGCGAAGGATCTGGCCAAACGTGAAAAGAAATATTTGCACTTTTGCTCGGGCAGATCCTTCGCTACGCTCAGGATGACACCCGGGTTGGAACAGTTTTAGTCATAATTAGGCGATTTTGATCAGTTTTAACCCATGAATCGCATTAATAATGGGTTTTGCCGGGGCACGAGGGGCAAAAGTAACAAAGCGGCGTTTGAAAAATAGGGGCAGCAGACCAACGGAGGTTTGCGAACAGTGAATGGCGGTCTTTCCGGTTATTTTTACCACTTAAATTCTACTTTGTCACTTTAGCCGCGCAGCGGCATAACGTCGGTAGCCATCGCCGCCAATCCGGTTGTCAAGGTGCGTAGCACCGCAACATTGGCTAAACGTTACGGTGCTATGCACCTTCGTACGTTGTTCTTTGGTATTTCCTACCGACGTTATGCCGCTACGCGGCTATAGTGACAAAGCAGAATTTAAGAAAGCGTATAAAATTTATTTTGCTTAAATTCTTTACAATTGATTGATTATCAACACGGATAACCAATAATTAATAACAGATAACTGCTCAGGCGCGATAGGTTTAACATGAGTGCCTACCATTGAAAGTTGTGTCGCTGACTAACAAAACTGCCTTTGCTGCCTGCTTACAAGAATGGTATCCTGTAGTTTTGAAGCTATTATCCATCATCAATTTCTGAAATGAAAATAAAGTTATTTGCTGCCTTCATTGCATTTGTTTTGATCCGCTCCGTTTCGGCGCAGGTTGTGGTCAATGAATATTCCTGTTCCAACCTCGATCAATTTCCCGACAATTACGATAAACACGAGGACTGGGTTGAATTGTACAACACCTCCGATATGCCCGTCAGTCTCGCCGGTTATTACCTCAGCGACGATGCGGACGAGCCCAAAAAATGGGCGTTCCCGCTGACCAGCACCATCGAGGCGCATGGTTTTTTGCTGATCTGGACTTCGGGGCGCAACGAATCTGCAGGCGCTAATCTGCACGCCAGTTTTAAACTTACACAAAGCAAAAACAACCCCGACCACATCGTTTTAACCGATATCAATGGCACACAACTGGCTGATATTGCGGTTTCAAAAACCCAGTTGGGGCACTCCATGGGCCGCCAAATCGACGGCAGTAGCACATGGCGCATCAAAGTAGCGCCCACACCCGGCACTTCCAACAACAATTCCGCTTCCGGCATCGCTTACGCCGCCCGGCCCGACGTAAGCCTGGACGGCGGCTTTTTCCAGGATTCGATATACGTAGCGCTCAGCAGCAGCGAACCCAACGCGACCATCCGGTATACGCTGGACGGCTCCGAACCCACCACCAGTTCGCAGGTCTATTCGACGCCTGTAAAAATCACTGTTACAACGGTTCTGAAAGCCGCTACGTTCAGCAATAACAGCCAGATATTGAGCAGTTTTGTTCAATTCAACACCTACTTTATCAACGATACGCACAACCTGCCCATCATTTCCATCGGCTCAGATGAGGTGGAAGAACTGGCCAACGGCAACCAATCCCTCCGCCCAAAAGGCAGTATCGAATACTTTGACGTGGATGGCGACCGCAAAACCCGTGCATACGGCGAACTCAATTCCCACGGACAGGATTCCTGGGTCAACAACCAGCGCAGCATCGACTGGGTTACGCGCGATGAAATGGGGTACAATAACGCCCTGAAAAAGAAAATTTTCAGCCGATCCGACCGCGATAGTTACCAGCGTATCATCCTGCGCGCTGCCGGCGACGACAACTACCCCGATGCCAGCAATACTTCCGGCAGCGCACATATCCGGGACGCGTATATTCACAACCTGGCCGACCGGGGAAACCTGAATGTCAACCTGCGCCGTGGCGAAAAAGCCATCGTTTACCTCAACGGCAAATACTGGGGCGTGTACGACCTCCGCGAACTGCCCGACGACCACGATTACACCGAATATTATTACAACCAGGATAAATTCGACATTCAGTACATCCTCACATGGGGCAATACCTGGGCTGAGTACGGCGGCGACCAGGCCCTGAGCGACTGGGAGACTTTTTACAATACCGTGTACAACAGCAACCTGAACAATGCCGCCAACTACCAGAACCTGACCAATCAACTGGATGTCACCAGCCTGGCCGATTATGTCATTACCAATGCTTTTACCGTCTGTTCCGACTGGCTGAACTACAATACCGGTTGGTGGCGCGGCCTCGACCCCGAAGGCGGGCACCGGAAATGGGGTTATATCCTCTGGGACAATGACGCCACTTTCGGGCATTATATCAATTATACGGGTATTCCGGATACGAGTCCATATGCCGAACCCTGCGACGTGGAAACACTGGTAGAACCCTGGCCTGATGTGAACGGGCACATGCGCTTGCTGAATAAACTGCGCCTCAATCCCGAATTCAACCAGTATTATATCACCCGGCAGGCCGACCTGATGAGCACGGTTTTCAGTTGTGAAAACATGCTGACTTACCTCGACAGCATTATTAATACGATCGGGCCTGAAATGCCGCGCCATGTGGAGCGCTGGGGTGGTTCTATGCAGGAATGGCAGCAAAATGTGAATAAACTGCGCAATTTTATCAGCATCCGTTGCAACCAGGTGCCCGAGGGTATTGCCAACTGTTACGACCTGACAGGCCCTTACCCCACCGTTCTGCTGGTCGACCCGCCCGGATCAGGCACCCTGCAGGTAAATACGCTGCAATACGGGCAGTTCCCGGCCAGCACACAGTTTTTCGGCGGCGTTCCACTCAAACTGGTCGCCCAGCCGAATACTGCCGATGGTTATGTATTCGACAAATGGGAAGCGCAGAACAATACGTTTACAGCGCCTACTTCCGCCACTTCCTTCGTGGAGCAGGTGGCGCCGGATACCATTGTGGCAAAATTCAAACTCGCCAGTACGCCGGTGCAGGAACCTTTAGCCCGCCTTTTACCCAGTGTGGCTGCGTTTCCTACCGTATTCAAAAACACGTTGTCCGTGCAATATGATTTGCCGGAAAAAGCGGTCGTTCAACTGGAAATTTACTCCATGCTGGGTCAAAAAATAACCACTTTGTACCAATCGGGCAGCGCTCAGGCGGCTGGTCCGCATGCTTTGCTTTTTGAAAGCGCAGGGAAAGGTCTCACTTCAGGTATGTACCTGTTGCGGTTCACAGCGGATGGCTTTGAAAAAATGGTAAAACTGGTGAAGGAATAAGAAAGGCAAACATATCAAATGCAGAATGACCTCGGAGAGGTCCAACGTTTGTAGCAATGACACAATTAAGTTTTCACGACCTCGGAGAGGTCGAACATGGAGATTTGAAGCCTGACGAATAAAATATTCGACCTCTCCGAGGTCGCTAAACACCTCCTATTGCGCCAGCGCTACAAACGTTAGACCTCTCCGAGGTCATTCTGCATTTGCCCTTTTGCCTTTACCCCGCTTTCAAATAAGCCCATTTTTTCTCCTGCTTCAACATAATTTCCACCACGCCGGCGGGCACTATGCGACACGCGCCGAGCAGGTCTTCCCGTTTGACCTTTCGGTCGCGCATGGTGTTTTCGCAGGCCACAAAATCCACCCCTCTGGCGCTTAGTGCGCGGATGTTATCTGCTTGTTTGGTGGTAGCCGTTTGCAAAAAAGTGAGGCCGTTGTTGTGGCACACCACTTCTATTTTGGTGTTGGGCGCAGCGCGAAGAATATTGTTCAGTTGTTTGATAACAGATTTCTGAACGACGGTGTCATTGCTGGTGAGTTGGATAACAATTTTGTGTTTTTTGGTGCTCACCACAGCACTTTCATCGGATTGTGCGAAAACTGCAGAGGCACACAGCAAGGTTGCCAGCAGGAAGGTTATTTTTTTCATATTATGTTGTACTTCTTTTATTTATGAACCGATAGGTAAACCCCGGCAAAGGTACAATGATGAAAATTTTTCTCTCCGGTTATCTGCGTCATGTTTTCGGCAAGTGCGAGTTGCCCAACTTTATGTGTGGTTAATCGACATCGGCACTCATTGTTCTGCCATGTTGAATGTTAGGTGGGGAGGGTTTGAGGGTTTGATAGTTTGAGGTCTTCGCTTTCAGGCACTTGCACCGGTTGGCCGGCCTGCTTTGATTGCACTACAAAAGGTATAAAAACTACAAAAAAAATAGAAGAGGGTATTGATTGGGCTCATTCGTTGTCAAAAACGAGTGGGCCTTTTTTTAGAACAGCGTACTTAACACCTCTCGTTTTCGGGCCCTTGCAACAGGAATACGCGTGTTTTCAGCCAAAACCAACACTTCGCCATCCATTTTTTGCACCCGGTCTTTCGCTACGATAAAGGATTTGTGGACCCGCAAAAAATGCGTGGCAGGCAGGGTGTTTTCCAGGTTATTCAGGCTTTCAAGCGTGACCACCTTTTCATGGTCCGTAAAAATCGTGACGTACTCTTTCCAGCCTTCAATGTAACGGATATCGGCAATGGCAATTTTCACCCATTTGCGGTCGGCTTTTACAGAGAGATAACCTTCCGGTTTGCCGGGCAGCGCACTGTTCTGTTGCCGGAGCAAAGCACATGCTTTTTCTACGGCCTGCGTAAATCGGTCGAATGAAAATGGTTTGAGCAGGTAATCCACGGCATCCAGGTCGAAGGCTTCCACAGCGTGCTGCGGATATGCCGTGGTAAAGATCGTCACCGGTTTTCGGGAAATCGTGCGCAACAAATTGGTGCCGCTCAAAATGGGCATCTGAATATCCAGAAACAACAGGTCGATGGGCTCGCTTTGCAGGATTTCTACTGCCCTGATCGGGCTTTTGCAGGCCGCTACCACCTCCAGGCCGGGTGTGTCGGCAATGAATTTTTCGAGCAGCGACAATGCAAAATGCTCGTCGTCGACCAGCAAACATCGGAGATTCATAAAATAGTTATCAGTTATTAGTTATTGGTTATTCGGGTTGATAATCAAGCATT
>JADLCC010000215.1 GCA_020847425.1 Saprospiraceae bacterium | reverse complement strand
TGGTCGGGCGCAAACAACAATACCCGTTTACGGCCATGTACCTGGTTCAGGAACACATGGCTCATATCGATATCGTAGTGCAGGGCGACTTTAGAACCTTCACCGCCGAAAAACATAAAAGGCAATTCATCCACAAAACCTTCCATGATGGTCGGAATCGAAAAGTCCTGCCGCAATTCGTGGGCAACTTTGAAAATATTCCATAAAAAAATACGCAAATCATTGGGACCCGACTCCAGAATTTCCAGGTATTCTTTGAAGGAAATCACCCGGTCCGGCTCCATGTACCCTTTTCCGGGTTTGGAATAATTATTGGATACGACAGGTACCCGCAGGCGTCCATAGTGTTCCATGAAATGCTCGATGGTCCATTTTGTACGGGCCGGCCAGGAAGCGGTCAGGTCGGTAAAAACGACTGGTTTCATCGGCTGAAGGTACTCCCGTGCAAAAGATTCAGGAGTAAGGCCGGTGCGGTGCTCAATGGCTTGAAGTTCCAGCATACACTGTAATTTTTTTGTGAAGGGAATGGTTAGAAACGCCTCCGAAATTGGTGTGTTATCTCGTCCGCGTTCCTTAGGTACTCTGTTGAATGGCAAATGTAAGTACGAAAAGTGTTTGAAAATACAAAAATTTGAACATCCACGCATTAAACCGTTCCTTTGCGGCGATCCTGACGCTAACCAGATGAACTGAAAATATGACCGTAAAAATTATAGACAAAAGAGCGCCGGATGCGCTCGTCGTACCGCTGCTGCAGGATGATCGCCTCGCCGATCTCCTGGCTGATATTGCACATCGCGCAGGTGTCGATGCCGCAACATTGCAACAGGACTTCCGGGCCGAAGCGAAAGAAACCCTGGTTTTATATGCAGCCGGGCATTCCGGCCGCCGGTTTTACCTGCTTGGAATCGGCAAAAAAAACACCTTCTCCGATATTCTGGTTGCGCTGCGCAGTTTTTGCCATCGTTACAAGGCAAAATTGCCCCTGCGCCTGGGTGTCGACCTGCGCCATTTCTCCTTGCCGGAAATTCCCCGGATAGCGGATGCCGTATTGACCGGACTTTCCCTGGGTTTGTATGAAATCGGCCGGTACAAGACGGCGCCGGCGACCAAACCAGCGCCGGTTTTTGGCTCCGCCAAAGCGGAACTGGATGTTTTGGTGCCCGCAGAAGCCGTTCAAGCCGTAAAACCCGCTGTGCAACGCGCCCATGTTTTTGCCGAATCGAGCAAACAAATTCTCGACCTGATGAATGCGCCCGGCAATTACAAAACCCCGTCGATGTTGGCCGACTGGGTGGTGCAACAAGCCGAAAAATCGGGCTTCAGCGTTCGGGTAATTCCCGTAGAAAGCATTGAAAAAGAAGGACTTGGCGCTTTGTATGCCGTTGGTAAAGGCAGCCCGCACCCGCCTGTATTGCTGCTGCTTGAATACGGCGCCAAATCCCGGAAAGCCAAAACGCCTACCTTCGGACTGGTGGGAAAAGGTATTACTTTCGATACTGGTGGCATCAGCCTGAAACCATCGGCCAATATGCATTATATGAAAAGCGACCTCGGCGGTGCTGCGGCTGTCATCGGTGCATTTATGGTGGCGGCCCAGTTGAAATTACCCGTGCGGCTCGTCGGTGCTATTCCCGCCGCAGAAAATATGGTCGACGGCCTGGCCGTCAAACCGGGTGATGTCATCCATACCTACGCCGGTAAAACCGTAGAAGTAACAGACACCGACGCAGAAGGCCGCCTTGTGCTGGCTGATGCTATGGCTTATCTATTGAAAAATGAAACTCCTGATGTGCTGATCGATCTGGCTACCCTGACGGGCAGCATCATCCGGGCCATCGGTACCCAGGCCGCAGGACTGTTTACCTCTAATGACACGCTGGCAGCAGCGCTTTCCAGCAGTGGCGATGCCTGTGGCGAACGCCTCTGGCGTATGCCGATGTGGGAAGAGTATGGCAGCGACCTGAAAAGTGATGTGGCCGACCTGCGCAATTACACCGGTAAACCCATGGCGGAAAGTATTTCTGCTGCCAAGTTCCTGGAACATTTTACTGCCGGGCACCCGGCATGGGCGCACCTGGATATTGCGGGAACGGCCTTTGGCGACAGCGAATTTACACAAACCAAAAGCGCTACCGCCTATGGCGTCAGGCTGATCACCGAATTTGTAGAGCAATGGGCTGCAGCCCACCAACTTTCTTCCAACGAATAGACCAGTCTGTATGAGATCTTTGTTTTTGAGCGCGTTTGCTATTATTTGCCCCGTTGTTCTGGGCACGGCTTACCTGAGTGTCCACGAAGTAAACAGCCATGAACAAGCGCAGTATGCCGGTCCCAAACCCAAAAACATCATTCTGTTGATCGGAGATGGCATGGGGCTGACACAAATAACCGCCGGACTGCTGGCCAATGGAAAAACCCTGCACCTGGAGCAGTTTCCTATGACCGGATTGATGCGTACCCATTCCGCCAGAGAACTGATTACCGATTCGGCGGCTGGCGCCACCGCGTTCTCCTGTGGCTGCAAAACCAACAACGCTTACATCGGCGTAACGGCTCAAAAAAAACCTTGCCTGACCATCCTTGAAGAAGCCAAAAAAAATGGCCTGGCTGCGGGGCTGGTCGCCGCGTGCAGTATCACTCATGCCACACCGGCTTCGTTTGTCGCCCACGTGGCCGACCGTGCAGAAACGGAAAACATCGCTACTTTTTTTATGGAAACAGAAGTGGATCTGTTGATCGGCGGCGGCATGAAATATTTCAACCAGCGCAAATCCGATCAACGGGATCTGTGCAAGGAACTGTTGCAAAAAGGGGTGGTGCAATCTGATTTTTCCAAACAACAACTCGCTGATATTCAGCCCGATCCGCAACACCCCTTTGCCTGGTTTTCGGCAGAAGGCGAACCGGTATCTGTGCAAAAAGGCCGCGATTATTTACCTGTGGCGGCCCGAATTGCACCTGCTTTTTTAAAAAAACGAAGTGAAAAAGGGTTTTTCCTGATGCTGGAAGGTTCGCAAATCGACTGGGCTTGTCACGATAAGGACGGCCCACGGGCAGTAAGCGAAATGCTCGATTTCGACGAAGCCATCGGCGCTATCCTTCGTTTCGCACAAAAAGACGGAGAAACGCTGGTGATTGTCACTGCCGATCACGAAACTGGCGGTATGAGCCTGGAGCAAGGCAACGCGCCCGACAGCCTGGATATCGATTTTAATACCGGCTACCACACCGCTTCCATGATCCCTGTATTTGCATACGGACCCGGCGCCGAGTTGTTCGGCGGTATTTATGAAAATACGGATATCTATGTGAAAATGAGGAAGTTATTCGGCTGGGCGCCTGTTCCGCAAGACGGCAAGTAAGGTGTTCATCATGCCATGCTCCTCACCAAAAATGTGGTGAGGAGACCAGCCCTACCCCCCAAAAATGGACTGGTCCCTCGCCCACGGGCTTAAGGCCGCATTCGACCCTAATTTTTTGTCGGGTTTTTGACCCGGTTTTCTTCGAACGTCACATTCCCAAGCAAAAAGTAATTGTTAGGCATGTAAGTCAGTTGATATTAAAGGCAACTACTATGCCAAAATCGTCATTCTGTTTTGCTTATTTCAGACAAAAATCTCTCCTGAAAAAAATGCGGGAAAATTAAACGACCATTGCTGACAGGTTTTCCTGATCCCAGCGTCATTTTGGCAGTTTTTTCAGGGGTGGCACGTACCTTGATTATTTACCGTGATAGTCTTGACAATAATTGTCTCGATCATGATTTACAGGATAACAGGATGGCCTTGATGGTTGAGCCCCTCATTCCTCATCCCCCATTCCTCATTCCTGATATTTAAACTACTCTAAACTAATAAGTTATATGCAAACAGGTACGATCTCCGTCCAGACCGAGAACATTTTTCCCATTATTAAAAAGTTTCTGTATTCCGATCACGAGATTTTCCTGCGCGAACTGGTTTCTAATGCCGTAGATGCCACCACCAAACTACAGGCACTGGCCCGCAGCGGTGAAGTAAAAGGTGAAATCGGTGACACGCACATCGAAGTGATTTGTGAGAGCGAGCAAAACCGCATCATTATCCGCGACCGCGGTATCGGCATGACCTCTGATGAGGTGCAGAAATACCTCAACCAGATCGCTTTCTCCAGCGCCGGCGAGTTTCTGGAAAAATACAAGGACAACAGCATCATTGGCCACTTCGGCCTGGGCTTCTATTCCGCGTTTATGGTGGCCGACAAAGTGGAAGTGGTGAGCCGCTCCTGGCAGGAAGGCGCTGAAGCCGTGCGCTGGACCTGCGCCGGCGACCCGTCTTTCACCATTGAAACAGTGGAAAAGGAAGCGCGCGGTACCGATGTGATCCTGTACATCAATGAAGAAAACAAAAACTTCCTTGAAAAAAGCCGCCTCGAAGGTCTGCTCGAAAAATACTGCAAATTCCTGCCTATTCCCATCCATTTCGGTACCAAAACCGAATACAATACCGTCGGCGAAGGCGAAGATCAAAAAGAGGAAAGCACGGAGGTTCCGAACATCATCAACGATACGAACCCGATCTGGAAAAAACAGCCGGTCGATCTGCAAGATGCTGATTACCAGGCGTTTTATCGCCAGATGAACCCGATGGCGCCGGAACCCATGTTCTGGATTCACCTCAATATCGACTACCCATTCAACCTGACCGGCGTATTGTATTTCCCAAAACTGGGCAATGCCATGGAGGTGACGCGCAATAAAATTCACCTGTACAGCAACCAGGTTTTTGTAACCGACGACGTGCGCGATATCGTGCCGGAATGGCTGCTCCTGCTGCATGGTGTGATTGACTCGCCGGATATTCCGCTCAACGTTTCCCGCTCCTACCTGCAGGCAGACGGCAATGTGAAAAAAATCAGCGAATACATCACCCGCAAGGTGGCGGATAAACTGAACGAACTGTTCAAAAACGACCGCCCGTCGTTTGAACAAAAATGGCGCGACCTGGGCGTGTTTGTGAAATACGGTGTGATTTCGGACAAAAAATTTGAAGAACGCGCCACGAATTTCACCCTCGTGGAAAATACGCAGGGCGCGTTTTACCTGCTCAACGAATTCAAGGAAAAAATCAAAACCAACCAGACCGACAAACACGGGAAAGTGGTGGTGATTTACACCAACGACCCCGAAGCGCACCATGCACAGATCGTGGCCGCAACTGCCCGGGGCTACGAAGTACTGCGCCTGGAAACGGTGCTCGATAACCACTGGATTCAGCACATCGAATACCAGCAGGGCGAACTGGGCCTGGTTTTCGTACGGGTCGATTCCGAGACCCTGGACAACCTGGTGCAAAAGGACGAAAAACGCGAGTCCGTGCTGTCGGAAGCCGAACAAAGCGAGGTGAAAACGCTTTTCGAATCAGCCATTAAAGGGCAGGCCGGCGCTTCCGTTACGCTGTCGCCGCTGTCGCCCGACGATGCGCCGGTGCTCATTACACGGCCCGAGTTTATGCGCCGTTTGAAGGAAATGCAAAGCATGCAGGGCATGGGCATGATGGGCGATTTCCCTGACAGTTACAATGTGGTGGTCAATTCCAATCACCCGGTTATTGTCAATAAGTTGTTGAAAATCAGCGAACAGGCAGAAAAAGAACAGATGTCGAAATACCTGCTGAACCTGGCTTTGCTGCAACAGGGTATGTTGCGCGGCGAAGCGCTGACGGGATTTGTGCAGGCGACGCTGGGGAAGATTTAGAGATATTTTGGTGTTTTGGTGTTTTAGTGTTTTGGTGTTTTAGTGTGGTACCTCAAGCATTTGTACGATTTCTTAGACTAAGCGTTATCACTACTAAAACACCAAAACACCAAAACACCTCTACTTGTCTGATGCGGTCAAGTGTTATAGTTTTTTTAAAATACCATTTCGGCTCAACGCCTGCCCCCTGTACTGCCGTCTGGCGCTACAGGGGTTTTTTATTGCGGGATAAGTAAAACCCTTAGCATACAACGCTACGGCAGCGCAGCCAATTTTCCCAGTATCTCTCAACTATCTCAACCCCTCAACATGCTCAACCACTCAACAATTTCAACCATGAAAAAAATTCACCTTTCCTTACTGCTTTGGTGCCTGGGTATTGTCGCCGCCGGCGCCCAGAACAACTGTGACGCTCCGGATGCCGTACGCGCTTTTTACAAAAATGACGCCCAACTGCTCGCTGTGCGCATGATGCAACTCAGCCCGCAATGGCAGGATTCCGTTGAGATACCCCAGTTTTTGGAAAACCAGGCCATGAGAATGCTGCTGGCGGTGTACAATGCCGTTCAACTGCCGGAGCGTGACACGGTAGTGGAGTGTCTGGCCATACATGCTTTTCCGGACATCTGGCCGTACGGTATTTCGGTCGGGCTCGATGCCAATGAGACCTGGGCGCAGAATTTTCATAACGGCATTTTTCCGACTGGAAATGCCGCTTTCGACGATTTGATGGCGCACTATAACCTGACCAATGGCGGCAGTTTTGTGTTTGGCGGCACCGTATTCGGTAATGTGGATGCTGCGGATGCGCTGAATCCTACCGCCTTGATCCACCTTTTTGAGGCGGTACCCGGGGTGCAGTTTGCCGAGCAGAGCGGCGTTTTGGGCGATGGCAATAATATCCAGATGCAACCTACCCTGATTGAAGATGTGGAAATGACTTACACGGCCGCCTGGGGCGATTGCCCGGCCGGTTGTATTTTCGAGCGGAACTGGAAGTTTCGGGTGAAACTGGACTGCGGCGTGCAATTGCTGGATGTCTGGGGCCAGGAACTGACCCAGGAAGTCAGTTGCAGCAACAGTTTTGCCTGTGCTACCGAGCCGCTTTGCCTCGACTGGCTGCGCGATACCGTGGCTTTTTACCAGGCGCAATTTCCGGATTGTAACCAGCCGAACCAGGGTTCGGTAGTTACCCTGAGCAACGATGCATCGGTCGTTGCACTGCACTTTGTCATCGGCGCCGATTTTGAATTCACTAAATTTTACGAATGCGACGGCACTTACCTGGGGCAGTGCCAGATCACGATTGTCGGATACTCGTGTGATGATCCGAGTTTGGAGGAATATTACGCCAATGCCGACACGATCTGGACCTGCGCGGAACCTTTCCCCACGCCGCAGGAATGTGGTGTACTGCGGGCGCCCGAGCCACCGTCCTGGGCCGCTTCAGTGCAAGTGACACCCAATCCGAGCAGCGGATTGCTACAAGTGTCTGCCTTGTTTGGCCAGCGCCGCAACGGCTCCATTCAGGTGCTGAACGTGCTGGGACAAACCGTGTTGAGCAAAAATTTCCAGTCGGTCTTTTTGAATGAAACGATTGATTTGCAAGGGAATGCGTCGGGGGTGTATTTTGTGCAGCTGCGGAGTGGGGAGGAGTTGGTGGTGAGGAAGGTGGTGCTGGAGCGGTAGGGTTCCGCAGCACATAGTGAGGCTGTCTCGCCAACCATTGAACATTGAAAATTGGGCATTGAACATTGAACATTAATATTTTTAAATTTAAATAATGTTCAATGTTCAATGTTCAATGTTCAATGCCCAATTTTCAATGTCTAAAAACCCGTGCCACCACTAAAATCCCAAGCAATGAACGTACAAAACAAGTTTTTCAAAATTCGGGGTGTCTCAAATTTCACACTATATTTGACCGATTTCAAAGATCACTTTAAATGAGAAGTTATTCCGTAGAACAATCATCTACCGTCTCCGGAAATACCGCTTTAGGCGCGCCAAATGCGTTCCACCAGCACAGGTAAGGCACATCTGTAGCGCCGAGCAAAAAGGTTTTGACCTTCCATTTGCCTTTTTTGTCCATTTCCCAGAGCACGCAGGCCCAATCGTCGAATGCCTCGAGTTGCTCGGGGTCGATGTTGGTTTGGGTATAGTCGATGGGCTGGCCGTTTTTATGGCGCGGTACCAGGTCGCCGTAAGCGAAATTTCCCAGCACGTTGAGTTTGCGCACTTCAAAAACGACTTCGATGCCAAGGGTTTTTTCGATTGCCGGGCGCAGGGCGTCGAGCAGGGCTTTGCGTTCGGTGCTGCCTTTGACGGGTGTGTGCGGCGTTTGGGCTTGGGCGCACAAGGTGGCCACTGATAGGAGTACAAACAGTAAGAGGGTGTTTTTTTGCAGTGTCATGGGTAGAATTAGTGATATTTTTATGCCTGAAAGACCGCAAAAGTCGCTTTTTTTGAGGTAAAAAATCGTCAATGTTTCAGATGCGTTCCAACGCCCGTTTTTTTTCGGCCACCCTGATCCTGTCGGGCATTAGTCCGCACCCGGACTGGGGTACTTGTTAGAATATAAGTCAAACTCTTATTCCTATTCTACAAATTTCATTATCTGACTATCCGTATATTGTGTACTAGCCTGCTCTATAGCCGCGTAGCGGCATAACGTCGGTAGTAAATAATGCTATGCTTGTCGACAAGGTGCGTAGCACCGTAACATTGGCCTAAAAGTTACGGTGCTACGCACCTTTGTGCCTTGTTCTTTGATTTTCTACCGACGTTATGCCGCTACGCGGCTATAGAGCAGGCTAGTACACAATATGCGGATAGTCAAATTTCATTAAATCTGTAGATCATAATCTCAATATTTAATAAAAATGATAGAACGACTATATCGTCAGCAGATTGAACTGCGTTGGACGGGAAGTGCTGTCAATCAAGAACGCAGCGCCAATGAACAGTGTAGCGTTCATTATTCAGGCGAATCCTGATTGAACAAAACAAACAACCCATTAAGGAAACAAACTATGCGAACCCTAATTCAAAGACTAAAAAGCCAAGGCCGGTTTCAGATTACTGTACTCCTGATCGTGATGTCCCTGTTCTGTTTCGGTATTTCAATGACAAGGTATTTTATCACAGAAACCAAGGTATTTCTGTTTCTGAACTGGAACCTTTTTCTGGCGTTTATTCCATGGCTCTTGAGTTCCATTATCTTACTGAAAGGTTTAACCAACAGATTGTCCTTGATCGTATTTATCTGCACCTGGCTGCTTTTTTTTCCAAATTCACCTTATATCCTTACGGACTTGTTCCATTTAAGATCCCGCGATTCCGCACCGATCTGGTTTGATCTTGTGGTGATTTTGTCTTTCGCCTGGACGGGTTTGGTGTACGGCTTTATCAGTTTGATGGATATGGAAGTGCTTTTAAAAAAATATATGACCGGCAGGCTTATTACGGCCACAACCATATTGTTTTTATTCGTGGCCAGTTTTGGAATATACCTTGGTCGCTACCTGAGGTGGAACAGTTGGGATATTGTGAATGACCCGCTGGGATTGTCCAGCGATATTTTTGACAGATTTGCCGATCCTTTCAGTTATCCGAGGGCATGGGGGATGACCATATTGATGGGCCTGCTGTTAAACATGATGTACTTTACGATGAAGTTGATGAAAGAAAATAAAGCGGTCGCCTAAAAATTCTTCCACATCATACTTTCCACGGGCTTGTCCGTGCGCTGGTTGTACTTCGCGTTTTGTTTTTTGTTGTAGTAATTTTCAATATCACCGTCGATCAGGAAATAAATTAACTGCCCGATTGGCATACCGGCGTACACGCGCACAGGTTGTACACATGAAATTTCCAGAGTCCAGGTATTGCAAAAACCCACGTCGCCTTTGCCTGCTGTGGCATGAATGTCGATGCCGAGCCGCCCGATGCTGCTTTTACCCTCCAGAAATGGCACGGAATGGTGCGTTTCGGTGTATTCCTCTGTGACGCCGAGGTACAGGGTGCCGGGTTCGAGTACAAAACCTTCCGGTCCGATCTCGAACATATCGATCGGGTTGTGTTTTTTGGCGTCCAGCACCCGGTCGCGGTACACAGCCAGGTATTTGCCCAAATGCACGTCGTAGGAGTTGGTGCCCAGGCATTCGGGGCGAAAAGGTTCGATGACGATCATGCCACTCGATATGGCTTCCAGAATTTTTTTATCGGTCAGAATCATGCTGTCGCGGTGTTTTTACTTTTGAGGCAAAAAAGTGGGCAAAAGTATTCGATTTATGTTAGTTATTGGTTATTAGTTATTGGTTATTCGTGTTGATACTTAAGCATTTGTAAAGAATGAAAAGGTTTTCAACTTTTTGATTATCAATTAGTTAAAAAGATATGTGCGTATTGTAGGGCCTTACAACTGCTGACTTGCAGTCGAATAACTTTTTACTGAGTCAGTTGTTGGTTATTGGTTATTGGTGGTATTTCAGGCTGGGTAAAAGCTATCGGTTATCCGTTATTGGTTATCTGTGGTGTTTCAGGCTGGAGATGGTTAAAAATGATGAATTTCAATTCCCTTACCGAACCAGATAAAATAGTAACTTAAAATCAGGGGAAAACAATTTCAAATACCCTGACAATTCCCAGCCTGAAACACCACCGATAACAGATAACCAATAACGGATAACTAATGATGAAAAAGACCCTTGTTCTCGGCGCCACCAACAATCCGGAGCGCTATGCTTTTTTAGCCGTTCAACGTTTGATGCGGCATGGCCATGAAGTTGTTCCGGTGGGTATTCGCAGCGGGCAGGTAGAAGGTCTGGAAATCCTGCACGGCACGCCTGATGTGAGCGATGTGGATACGGTGACCCTGTATCTGGGGCCCGATCGCCAGTCGCCTTATTATGACTACATCCTTTCGTTACACCCGAAAAGATTGATTTTTAACCCCGGAACGGAAAACCCTGAATTGATGCAATTGGCTCATGCTCAGGGCATTGAAACCGTGGAAGGCTGCACGCTGGTGATGCTTTCCATAGGTAGTTATTAGTTATCCGTTATTAGTTATCGGTGGTGTTTCAGGCTGGGAATCGTGCGGGAATTTTATCTGGTTTTCCCTTTTTTGGGTTGTTATCAGTTATCAGTTATTCGTTATCGGTGGTATTTCAGGCTGGAAATTGTTCGGGAATTTTATCTGATTTTCCCTTATGTTGGTTATCCGTTACAATTGGCAAGGGAATCAAAATCCCTCCTTTTTAATCATTCCCAGCCTGAAACCCCACTGATAACTAATAACAGATAACCGATAACTATCCTGCGTAAAGTTTCACACAACTCTCACACAAACAGGTCGTTCCAAATTGCCGCACCAGCGTTTCCTTGGTGGCTGGATGCAGGTTGATTTCCTTACACCAGCAGTTGTTGTCGCTGTAGCAGATGTGCTTTCGTTTGCAGCGCGGACAAGAGGCTACAAAATCGGATTCCTCTTCCACCCAGGCTTCGGCGACCCGCCCGCCGAGCGGCGGATTCAGTTTGCGCACCCTGACCCGGATGGCCTGGAGGGTGGCGAACTGGTGTTTCATCCGCGCAATAATTCCGGCCAGTACCGTTTCGATCAGGTGGCGCGGTTGTTCCATTTCCAGTTGGCAGATCCGGAAAATGATTTCGTAGTTGACGGTCTGGTCAACCTGGTCGGTGGCGGCCGCTTTGGCAATGCCCGCTTTTACATATACATCGACCAGGTACTCTGTACCGATTGCTTTTTCAGCATCATACACGCCGTGAAAAGCGTGAAAACGCATACCTTCCAGTGCTATCCAAGCCATTGTAAATAGTTATCCGTTATTAGTTATTGGTTATCCGTGTTGATAATCAAGCATTTGTAAAGAATTTAAGCAAAACTAATTTTGCACTACTTCTTAAGTCCTAAGTCAGATAACCAAAGATTCAAACACACACAGGCCTGAAAAACAAAGCCCCAAACTGCAAGAGCCGCCAAACGGGACACCTCTCACCTCTCACCTCTCACTCTCTCACTCTCTCACCTCTCACTTCTATCTACTCTCCCAGCATTTCCCGCAACAAATCCCGTTGCGTAGCCAGGTCGGGGCATTTGCCGGCCAGGGCTTTTTCCACCAGTGCAAATTCTTCCTTTTTCAGTCGCCCGAATTGTCCGATAACGGTAGCGGAACATTCCTTGGCGCGGGTATATTCCGCTTGAATTTTCCGCAAGTTTTCTTGAAAACCGGGTTGTGCCGTTGTATCGGCTGCCAGCCGGGCTGCCTCCTGGTTCAAAGCGACTAGAGGACCGGTACATTCACAAAAAGCCTGCGCAATTTTATCAATGCGGGTGTCGGCAGGTGTAGGGTCGCCGCAGCCGCAGATTAAAAACAGCACAGAAAACAGGAGCAGACGCATAACGAAAAAAGGCAAAAAGCAAAAAAGGGTGATGGACAGACAAAGGACATATTTTTTTATCAAAAACCTTCCATAAAAATCAATGCCTGTTTCCGAGCCCACTCGAAAACACCAAAACCTTAAAACACATCGCTCACAAATTCCCTTCATCGGCAAAACTGTAATAACCCCGCTCCGAAATAATCAGGTGGTCGAGTAGGGGCAGGTCGATGATTGCGCCCGATTGTTTGAGTTTTCGGGTCAGTTCGACATCCGACTGGCTGGGTTGGAGGTTGCCGGAGGGGTGGTTGTGGATGGCGATAAAAGCGGCAGCGCCGGCTTCGATCGCTGCTTTCAGCACCATTTTGATGTCGACGACAGTGCCGCTCATGCCGCCCGTGCTGAGTTGTTTTCGGTCAAAAACCTCATTGGCTTTATTGAGCAAAAGCAGCCAGAACTCTTCATGGTGCAGGTCGGTGAGCATTGGTGCGATCGTATTGAAAGCGTCGCGGCTGTGGGTGATGCGCGGCCGCTCGCGCAGGTCGGACAACTGCCGGCGGCGGCCCAGTTCCAGCGCCGCAGCGATGGTGATGGCTTTGGCTTCGCCGATGCCCTTAAATTTTTGTAAATCGATAAGTGAACGTTTGCCGAGATCATTCAGGTTGTAGCCAACAGAGGCAAGAATTCGCTGGGCTACTGCAACGGCGCTTTCGCCAAAAGTGCCTGAACCGATGAGAATGGCCAGCAATTCGGCATCCGAGAGGGCCTGTTTCCCTTTGAGGAGCATTTTTTCGCGCGGGCGGTCCTCTTCCGCCCAGGCCGTAATGGCGCGTGTTTGGTATTCTGACATAATATGAAGCAATGGATGATGAAAAAAAAGTATGCGAATATCCGGATTTTTTTTGAATAATTTTGTCTCGGCCGTTAAACTTTGTGCGGTTGTGGGGTTCTAAAAAATGTTGAGGGTTGAGATTGTTGAGAGTGTTGAGGGTGGTAACCCAGGCCTGAGTTACCACCCTCAACCCCTCAACCCATCAACAATCTCAACCCTCAACAACCCTTCTCTTTCACCCAAACCTTTTTCTATCCATGAAATTCAAATTGTTTGTTACCGCTTTGGCCGCGCTGTTCGCCATGTCTTTTCAACTGTCAACCGCAATAACGGATACGGAATCATCCCGCCCCTGGGAATTACTCGGTGTCAAAAAAGTGAATTACGGACTGGACCGCGATGAGATCGACGTGACGGCTTCCGAAGGTTCTTTTACCGGTCTGAAAATCAAGGTAAAACACAGCCCGATCAATATGCACAAACTGGCCGTGCATTTCGGCAACGGCGAAGTACAGGAAATAGAATTGCGCGAAAATTTCCGGGCAGGCAGTGAAAGCCGCATTATCGATTTGCCGGGCAACAGGCGCGTCATCCGCAAAGTGGTTATCTGGTATGACACCAAAAACCTGGCGATCGGCAAGGGGATGGTGGAACTCTGGGGAAGACACTAGATTTTTGCGCTTGCGCGCTCGTAGAGTAATGGCAACGCGGATGACGCGGATGACGCAGATTTACGCGGATTTTTCCCGCTTTAGAGTTGACACGAATTAAACTTAAACGTTTAACACCTAAGCACTTTGTCGATATTAGTTTAGATTAAATTGATTGTAAATGCTTGATTATCAGCACGATTAACCAATAACTAATAACTACTTATGCTCATTTTTTGAGTAAAAAGGTCAACTATAGAGCGGGAAAAATCCGCGTTAATCCGCCCGATCCGCGTCATCCGCGTTGCCATTACTCTACGGCGCGCAAGCGCAAAAAAATCTGCCCGAAATGGTGCCTCATATGCGGAATATAATCCTCCGCCAGCCACTCGATACTGTGTAATTCCACCCCGGTTTTACCAGTATCGCACTGGTTGTTCCACACCGATTCAGGCATCGTTTCCAGTATCCGGGCTATTTGCAGGTTGAGCAGCCGCCACATCTGTATCAGATCGAGGGTATCGGTGTTTTGATAGTCCTGCATGGCCACCCATTCGTTCTGAAAGTACACAATATTTTGATTTTGAACGTATTGTGTAACCACAAAGCGCCGCTGGTTGTTCAGTGCGCTGTCGATCAGGTGACCCAGTACTTCTTTTTTCGACCATTTGGCCGGGTTGGGTTTGGCTGCCCATTCGGATTCCGTTATTTCAGAAAACCGTGCGGTGTATTCTGCCACCAGCGTTCTCAGTTCGGTTGCGATGTGTTTCATTATTTCATTCATTTTTGAATATTGCCTGTAATGCCCCGTCAAGATCGGGGTATTGAAATTGAAAACCGGCCTGTTGTATTTTTTCTGCGGAAATATTGTTGCTATTGAGGATCACGGCAGACATTTCGCCGAACATCAGCCGCATAACGAATGCAGGCGCCGGTACGATGAGTGCCGGTTGGCGCATCGCCCGGGCGATTGCCTGAACCAGTGCTTTGTTGCGAACTGGGTGGGGCGCTACGGCATTCCAAACGCCGGAGACTTCCGGGTGGTCCAGCGCCCAGATAAACGCCCGGCAAACATCGTCGTGGTGAATCCAGGAATACCAGGCTTTTCCGTTGCCGAAATAAGCGCCCAGTCCGAACCGCAGGGGTTTTACAAATTCAGCCAGCGCTCCGCCTTCTTTTGCCAGCACGACGCCGATGCGCAGTTTTACAGTGCGTATGCCCAGCGCAGCGGCTTCGTCCACTACATTTTCCCACTGTTCGCAACAGTGCACCATAAAACTCCGGTCGACCGGAGTATCTGTTTCCTGCATGATCTGTTCCCCTGAATTGCCGTAAAAACCGATGGCGGAAGCGGATACCCAGGCTTTGGGCCGCAACCCGCTGCGTTGCAGGGCCTGCACTAGCACACGTGTGCTCTGCACCCTGCTTTCGATCAGTTCGCGTTTCCGGGAGGCCGTCCAGCGCCTATCGGCAATGCCTGCGCCCGCGAGGTTGATGATATAATCCACACCTTCCAGTGCAGCGTCATCCAGAACACCCTTTGCAGGATCCCAGGCATATTCTCCTGCACCGTGCGCGTGGCGACTGAGCAGACGGACGGAATGGCCTTGTTCGCGGAGCATGGCAGCGAGCCGGGAGCCAATGAGGCCGGAACCGCCGGCGAGTAGGGTAGTGGGCATGATTGTGCGTTATTGGGTTTTCTGTTGAGTTAGATTGTTGAGGAGTTGAGGGGTTGAGATGTTGAGGGTGGTAACCCAGGCTTGAGATTAACACCCTCTACTCCCATAGCCATCAATTTAAGGCCTCAGAGAGGCCTAACGAAGCTTTATTGTTACCAAAAACCATAAACGTTTGACCTCTCCGAGGCCTTAAGTTGAGGTGTTGAATAGTAGAGGGTGGTAACCTAAAGCCTGGGTTACAACCCTCAACCCCTCAACCTCTCAACAATCTCAACATCTCTAGACCTCCAAAGCCTCAGCGTCAGCAGCACCCAGACTGCTATACAAGGCACCGCTTTCAAGACAAACGGTTGCACGATTTGTTCACGCCAGGCACGTGGGAAAATATCCGTTGGGGACAAAGACACCAGAATAAAGGTCACAACCAACAAAGCCGTTTCCCAGGGCTTGCGGGCTGAAGTCAGGTACCAGATAGCCACGCCGCACATGGCTATAACAAAAGTGGGCGATTCGGCTTTATGGTTAAAAATAACCACCCAGATCAGCAGGGAGGCCAGGGTAAGTAAGGCGTTTTGACTGTTGCGCCGGGCGGTAAAAACGGAGACGAGCAACAGCAGCAGCCCGGTCAGGGTCACCCCTATTTTGGAGGGCACCCAACCAAACCAGGTTTGCAGCCAGCCCTGTACCGATAACCCGACCGAACTGGCGTGGTCGTTGATCAACAATTCCCACCACCAGCGGTACACCTGCCAGAGCTGGTCGGGGCCTGTAAACAGGATCGGAAGCAGTATTAGTGCGAGGCCCCAAATGAGCAAAGCAAAGGTAAATCGTATTTTTTTTGGATAAAACCAGGCCAATAAGGCAGAAAAAATGCCAAAAATCTTCAGAAAAGCGCCCGCAATGGTCCAGCCTGCCGCCGCTGTGGGTTTGCTGTTTTCCAGGGCAATAAAGACCCAAAGCATGAGTGCGGCGGTAAGCCCGTTGCTCTGGCTGTTTTGCATGGAAACCACCAGTTCGGGCAATATCCACCAGGCCATAAAAATGCGCTGTTTTTCTGTCAGCACGGGCATGTGGAATACAGCAGCCAGCAGTAACAACGCATTCAGGAGGTTCCAGAGTGGCAATCCGACCCAGTCGGGCAAGGCCGCAAAAGGCGCCATTAACAGGGCAAAAGCCGGGCTGTATTTGAACAAATCCCATTGCTCCGCCGGGAAAGAGGCATATGGATTCTGGCCAGCCATCAGGTGAAAAAAAGCATTGCGAAAAATGCGGTAGTTCTCATAAGCGGTATAGCCGTCGGCATTGGGCGCCAGTCCCAGCCGTTGCAGGGATACGAGAATGGCTGCCAGGGTATATACCAGCCAAAGGAACCAGGATTTTCGCCAAATTGCTTTCATTCGTTTTAATTGCCGGTTTTCGGAGCAGGCGTCGCATCGAGCACACCTTCGATATCTTTCAGTAAATCAATGAATTGCTTTTCCGTAAACTGCGCAGGATTGTAGGCCAGCAACCAGTTGTTTTCGGTGGATACCCGGCGAACCAGGCGCACTTTGATATCCTCACCGAATTTGCCCGCCCAATTGCCCGCATTGATGTCGGGTTTGAGTTTTACCACGACCTGCGCCGTCAGTTTCAGCATCGGATCGTCGGGGTTGACACCTTTTTTGACCTTTAATCCGTGGGCCTCCGCCAGGTCTTTCAAGAAAATTTCCAGTTCCAGGATCGGTTTGGGGCGGTCGATACTGCCCGAAACCGGGTGGCTTTTACCACCATCATAAGCCGTCAGCGTGGCATACGGCGCATCCGCTATCCGGCTTTCGATGTTTCCCGGGTATTGCCAGAGATTGGTTTTTTGTACTTCGGCTTTTAATTTGTTCAGTTCTTCCTGCGTGAGTTGAAAATCCATTTTCCCGATTTTTTCTACAAAACGGGTGCCCTCATAAGTGGCGCTGCCGTTGCTGCGGAAATCGATGGAAAAAACAGGGCAGTATCCCCTGCAGCCTTGTGTAACCAGGCGGATCAGGTTAGTGCTGTCGGTTTTGGGAGGGGCTTCTTTACGGGTTTTGCACGCGAACAGCGCCGCAAACAGGAGGAGGAGGAGTGTGGTGCGCATGGTTGTTGGTTATTAGTTATTCGTTATTAGTTATTAGTTATTGGTGGTGTTTCAGGCTGGGGATTGTGAAGGAATGGGTAGTCTTTTTCACTATTGAAATGTTATTAATGCGAATCACGGGTTAAAAAAAAGCAGATGTTGAAGTGACAGTTTGAGTTATCTTCAAATCGTGACAAAAGAAGAAAAACTCATCTGGCTGTACCTCTACATCTGCGAGGCACATGATACGAC
>JADLCC010000214.1 GCA_020847425.1 Saprospiraceae bacterium | reverse complement strand
CCTAAAAGTCTTCTGATTGCCCTGACGCCTGTCATTTTAATGGCTGCCGCAACCATTGTTGAATTGAACCTGCCAGCCACAAATCCGGCTTATATCTGGCTGAAATTTGTTGGAGATCCGGGTTTTACTATGTTGTTTTCCGTATTGCTCGGACTCCTGTTCTTAGGCCAAAATGCCTTGATGCCCAATGTTAACCGGGTGAAAGTCAGTGCTTTACTCGACAAGTCAGCAACTGCCATGGGCGCAGCGGCTTCGTTAATCCTGATTGTAGGAGCAGGTGGCGCTTTCAAACAGGTTTTAGTCGACAGCGGCATTGGAAAGGAACTGGCGGAACACCTGACCGGCGCACCGATTTCACCGCTACTGCTCGGCTGGAGTATTGCTACACTGCTGCGCATCGCCGTGGGCTCCGCTACCGTAGCCGGCATGACGGCAGCCGGTATCGTACAGCCGTTGGTTGCTGCCGGGGGTGTGTCTCCTGAATTGATGACGCTTGCCGTTGGAGCCGGCAGCCTCATGTGTTCACACGTCAATGATACCGGATTCTGGATGTTCAAGGAATGGTTTGGCCTCAGTTTGCGTGATACGTTCCGATCCTGGACTTTGATGGAAACTATCGTCGGCATTATGGGACTGGTCGGCGTGCTGCTTCTGGATTTATTTTGAAATAAAATGGAACACGGATTAAAGGGATTAGACACGGATTAAAAAGTAGTATTTCTTTAAAAATCCGTGTCTAATCCCTCCAATCCGTGTTCTTTTTTCACAACTCACAACTCACAACTCACAACTCACCACTCACCCTTTGCTTATCGCCATCGACATCGGAACCACCAACATAAAAGCCGTCGCAGTCAGCACGGCCGGACATTTGTGTGCCCTTTCGGAGCGTCAAAATTCCACCCTGAGCCCACAACCGGGTTGGCAGGAGCAAGATCCGGAGTTGATTTTTCAAGGCGTTGTGGCGGTGCTGGCGGAAGTGTGGGCTGCGTCGAAAGGAAAAGAAAAACTGGACGGCATCGTTTTTTCGTCTGCCATGCATGGGTTAATGGCTGTCGATGCAGCGGGTAAAGCGCTGACAAACATGCTGTTGTGGTCAGATATGCGGGCCGATACCATTGCAAGGGAATTAAAGCAAAGTGGCGCGGGCATTGAAATATATCGCCGGACAGGAGTTCCCGTCCACGCCATGTCGCCTTTGTGTAAACTCATTTGGTTGCGACAACATGAACCGGCTGTTTTCCGGCAAACGTATCAATTTCTGGACATCAAAGCCTACATCTGGTACCGATTGACCGGTGCATGTTGTTCGGATATTTCCGTTGCTTCCGCCAGCGGGCTGTTGAATATTCAAAACAAGGAATGGGACGAACAGGCTTTGGCCTGTGCCGGTGTTTCTCCTGAACAACTTCCGACGCCCGTTTCCCCTGCGCACACGGCCACAATACTGCCGGAACTTGCAGCCCACCGGGCATTGCCGCAGCAGGTTCCATGTATCATCGGGGCGAGTGACGGGGCCTTGGCAAACATCGGTTCGGGCGCAAAATTGAAGGGGCAAATTGCAGTAACCATCGGCACCAGCGCTGCCATCCGTACCGTATCCGAACGGCCATTGCTCGACGCGTCGATGCGTACTTTTTGTTACCGCCTCGACGAGAGCCGGTTCATCGTAGGTGGCGCCAGCAACAATGGTACAAATGCCCTGGAATGGTTGCGGAGCGCGGTTTTTCAATCGACATTAACTGCGGAAACCTTCGCAAATCAGGCACTTGAGGCGCCCCCTGCAACAGATGGATTGCTGTTTTTGCCCTATTTGCTGGGCGAACGGGCGCCGCTGTACAACGCGCAGGTCTGCGGGAGTTTTGCGGGATTGACGGCCCGGCACCGGCAGGCGCATTTCGTCCGGGCAGCCATGGAAGGTGTTTTATTCAATGTAAAAATGATAGCCGAAGCCCTGGAGGCGCATGCTCCGATCTTGACCCTGCACGCAGGCGGCGGGTTTTCCAGAAACAGGCTTTGGGTGCAAATGCTGGCGGATATTTTTCAAAAAACGGTTGTACTCCCCGATGAAAAAATAGATGCTTCGCTGTTGGGCGCCCTTCGTTTTGCAGGGCAGGCGCTTGGGTTAAGTCAAATGGAGGAAAGTCAAGGCGGCCAAACCACGATTAACCCTGATCCGGCCAATGCACAAGTCTATACAAAGGCATACCAAAAATTTAAAACGCATGTTTTGATAAGCCGCAACTACCTACTTTTGCCGGAGTTACAACCCACTCACGACTCACGACTCACAACTCACGATTGACCATGGTTCTTCTCGACGGAAAATTGCTTTCCGAAAATATCAAATCCGAACTCGCGGCCGAAGTCGATGTGTTGCGCGAACGCGGCGGAAAAATTCCACACCTGGTAGCCGTATTGGTCGGCGAAAACCCGGCCAGCCAGGTTTATGTGAACTCCAAAATCAAGTCCTGCGAACAGGTCGGGTTCAAAAGCACTATGATCCGCCGCCCTGTGGAAACGACGGAGGCGGAATTGCTGGATATTGTCCAGAACCTGAACAATGACCCCGACGTCGACGGATTTATCGTGCAATTGCCGCTGCCCAAACACATCAACGAAGAAAAAATTACCCTGGCGATCGACCACCGAAAAGACGTAGATGGTTTTCACCCGGTCAATTTCGGGCGGATGGCGCAGGGGCTTCCCGCGTTTTTGCCGGCTACTCCTTACGGGATCATTGAAATGTTGCGCCGGTACAATATTGAAACCGCCGGTAAACATTGCGTGGTGGTCGGCCGCTCCAATATTGTGGGTACTCCCATCAGCATCCTGTTGTCGCGCAAAGGTTACCCCGGCGATTGCACGGTCACCCTGACCCACTCGCGTACCCGCGACCTGCCTGGCGAAGTGCGCCGGGCCGATATCGTGGTGGCGGCGATCGGAATTCCGGAATTTATCAAGGGCGACTGGGTAAAAGACGGCGCCGTGGTGATCGACGTGGGCATCAATCGCATTGAAGACGCGAGCCGGAAATCGGGCACACGCCTGGTTGGCGATGTCGATTTTGAAGCCGTTGCACCCAAATGCAGCCATATTACACCTGTACCCGGCGGGGTGGGGTTGATGACGGTGACCGCCCTGCTGATGAATACGTTGAAGGCTTGCAGGAAGGAGATCTACGCTTAAAAGTGTGTTTTAGTGTTTTAGTGTTTTGGTGTTTTTGAAGTGCTTCGCCTAACGATCATAACTATACTTCAAGCGACGCACTTCAAAAACACCAAAACCCAAAAACACTAAAACACCAAACTGCACTATTCATCCTTTCAAATGCCCCTTTCACAAATCGGGCATTTTTTTTATGTCTATTCCTGTGCACTTTCGGGCCAGGATGCATCTTGCATAATATCTTTTTGTAAATCCAAATTTCTCCACTGGCGTATAAAACCCGGTCTGAACGCGTGTGCCGTTTTCAGCCCTGGCATTCCTGCGCCTAAAATCAGGTTAACATGAAAATCTTTCTTTTAATGCTTGCAGGCCTGTGTACGTCGGCCTTTATTTTGCTCCAAAACAACACGTTTTTAACCGGAACCATTACAGAAGAGGGTAGTGGCGAACCACTGATCGGCGCTTCCATTAAAATCTTTAAAGGCACCGATTTGATCAAAAGCGTGATCACCGATTATGACGGCCATTACCGGGTTCAACTAACCCCCGCTACCTACGATGTGGAAGTTATTTACACCGGTTTTACCACTAAACGGACATCCGGCGTACAGGTCCTTGAAGGGCAGATCAATACCTTCAACTGTGCCTTGTCAGGCAATATGACCCTGGAAGAAGTCGTGATCGCTTATAAAGTGCCGGTGATTACGAAAGACAAAGCAAATGCCGGGCTAGTTAAATCTTCCCATGATATAAGTTCCTCGCCTGCTACAAAACCAATGCCTTCCTATCAGCAGGCCAAAGAGCAGCAAACAAAATTTACACCGCCGGTGGTAAAAAAAGACGAGGAAGTACCCGAAGAAATGCCGGAACCCGTTATTGCCTTGCACGATGAGTCGCCGGAAAACTATGCGCATATCATTGAAAATCAATTCCTTCAAGCCACTGCTAATCCCGTTTCCACCTTTTCCATAGATGTGGACGGCGCGGCTTATGCCAATGCCCGGCGTTTTTTGAATATGGGCCAGTTGCCGCCGCGGGATGCCGTGCGCGTAGAAGAGTTTATCAATTATTTTGATTACCAGTACCAGCAACCCACCGACGGAAAACCATTTGCGGTGCATACCGAACTGGCCAAATGCCCCTGGGCTCCGGAGCACCACCTGCTGGCTATCGGTTTGCAGGGTAGGGATATTGAAACCGGCCAGTTGCCGCCCTCCAATTTTGTTTTTCTGGTGGATGTGTCGGGCAGTATGGAAGATCCAAACAAATTGCCCCTGGTGCAGTCCTCGCTCCTGATGCTGACGGATTACCTGCGCCCGCAGGACCGTGTGGCACTGGTGGTCTACGCCGGCGCGGCGGGCCTGGTGTTGCCTTCTACACCGGGTAATCAAAAAGAAAAAATCAAAACAGCCATTGAAAGTCTCCGCTCGGGCGGAAGCACTGCCGGCGCGGCGGGCATACAGTTGGCCTACAATACTGCCCAGTCCAATTTTGTAAAAGGCGGCAACAACCGCGTGGTGCTCTGTACCGACGGCGACTTTAACGTGGGTATCAGCGACGAGTCATCTTTGATACAACTCATTGAAAAAGAACGGGAAAGCGGCATTTTTCTCACCGTACTGGGCTTTGGAATGGGCAATTACCAGGATTCCAAAATGCAGCAACTCGCCAATAAAGGCAATGGCAACCACTCTTATATCGATCAGTTGGCGGAAGCGAAAAAAGTGCTGATCAATGAGTTTGGCGGTACCCTTTTCACCATTGCAAAAGATGTAAAAATCCAGATCGAGTTCAACCCGGCCAAAGTGGCAGCCTACCGGCTCATCGGTTATGAAAACCGGATGCTGGCGCGCGAGGATTTTGATGACGATACCAAGGATGCGGGTGAAATGGGCGCGGGACATCGCGTAACGGCCCTGTACGAGATCATTCCTGCCGGACAGGCTATTCCGGTTGCCAGCACCAATGGAGATCTCAAATACCAAAAAACGAAACTGACTTCCGCTTCCAAAAGCAAAGATTTGCTAACCTTGAAACTTCGCTACAAACAACCCAGGGCCGAGGCTTCCAGTGAATTGATGCAATCCATCGTGCTGGACCAGGTAGCGAATACCATGAGCGAAAACCTTACCCTGGCTACTGCCGCCGCTTCTTTCGGGATGGTATTACGGAACTCCACCTATAAAGGCAGCGCTACCTTACAAACCGCACTGATCCTGGCCAAAACGGCGGCCAAAAACGATCCTTCCGGGTATCGGGCGGAACTGTGCAGGTTGATTGAAAAGGCGGGAGCGATCAGGTGAGTGTTTTAGTGTTTTCGTATTTTAGTGTTTTAGAGTGCGCTGCTCTAAGGTAAATTTGTAGTTCAAGCAAATGCTTCGAACCCTTAGTTTAATCAATAACTCACTTCAGAGCAGCGCACTCTAAAACACCAAAACCCTAAAACACCAAAACATTTTACTTAAAAAAACTGCGGGCGACAAAGCATCCGCTTCAGTCGCCCGCATTATTGCAAACAGGGTGTTCCTTCTTCTTATTTCAGGTTGAAAGCGCCGGTACCTACCAGGTAACCTTTGTTGTAAATTTCAACAGCGTATTTGCCTTTTACAAAATTCTGGCCTGGCTGCCATGCACCGCATACTTCGGTTTCGCCGTTGGAGTAGTTGCAGGTAGCAGTGGTTGTGTAACGGAATTCGGCTTCATTGCGCTTGTCGTTGGCAACACCTGAACCGAGGCTTTCGATAGCCAAAGGTGCGCCGGTCGGGTCAACGATGCGGAGGTAGAAAGTCTCTTCACCTGCAGGAACCACTTCATTCGGTTCGGTTGTGAAGCAGATATTCAGTTTATCCACGTTTTTGGCTTTGTTTTTAGATTTCTCTTTGCCGCTGCTTTTTACAGATACCGCTTTGGTATTGATGTTTTTTACGCGGATAGCGGAAGCGATGTCGACTTTTTTGGACAATTGTGCGCGTTCTGCTTCGAGGGCCGTTTTTTCAGACACCAGTGCTGCTTTGGCGGTTCCTTCTTCCTGCAATTTGGTTTGCGTTTCGTTCAGGGAAGCGCTCAATTGCTGGGTCTGGGTAGTCAGTTGTGTGTTGGTTTCGGTCAGAATCCCTACTTGCTTTTTAAGTTCGTCGATCTGAACCAAAAACTCATTTTTCTGACGCTCGAGGCTGGCCATACCACCTTTGTAGTCTTTATTGCTGCGGATCAGGCCTGCGATCTGGTTTTTGGAAGCTTCCAGTTCCTGCAGTTGCTGGTTGATTTTCGCATCCAGTTCTGCATTGATACCTTTTTGTTGTTCCAGTTGTGTTACCGCTTCATTGTATTTCAGGTCCAGCTCAGTAAATGCATCCTTCTGCTGGGTGAGTTCCATCGTGGTTGCATCCAGTTGTTTGCTGGTGTTGTATTTGCTCACCAAAAGGAAAACACACAAGCCGAGCAATGCGGCAATGGCGACGCCCATGATGGTCGTCATACGTTTCTGGTTGTTGGGTTCGTTATTGCCGAAATTTGGAGTTGCGGGCTGATTGAAATTGGTGGGTGTGCTCATAATTATTTGAAAAGTGTGTGAAAGGTTTAACGTAAATCATTTGATGTCACCCTGATTACTTTGGCATGTTCACTTGTAAGTTGGAACTGCCGCCGTATTTGTGACTGTTGCAGATAAAACCGTTTTTGGATTGCTTTATTGCCCGCAAGTTATTGCGTTTTTTTGAAGTTATTTTTTGAAAAAAACATAACTCTTTGATTATCAGTGTCAAAAAACTTTAAATAAATATTACTTTTCCAAAATAACCTCGAAAACCTCTATTCCAAGATGAAGGGTGAATACCTATCTTTGTGTCGGGGTTTTCACGGATACCTCCGGGGATACTACTGGCTTGACCACTAAAATTTCGGGGCCAGTTTTTCCCTCCGGCACAAAAAAGCATCCAATTCAACTAAAAACACACGTGCATGTCTGCCTTTGATACTTACGATTTATACAATATCCTTTTCCTGGATATAGAAACGGTACCCGGTTTTGCCGAATTTGAGGAATTAAGCGAAGAGATGCAGGAACTTTGGGGCATAAAATGCCGATCGATACTGCGCCGGCCGGCCGATGAGGAAATCAGTTATGATGAAATGGCCGAACTTTTTCGGGACAGGGCGGGCATTTATGCCGAGTTTGCCAAAATTGTCTGCATTTCCGTAGGCTTCCTGACCCGCCAGCCGGGTAGCGACGAGCCCTTGCTGCGCCTCAAGTCGTTCAGCAACCACCTCGAAAGCAGTATTCTGGACGATTTCAGCGAGGTGCTGGCCAAACACTTCAATAATCCTGACAAATTTGCCCTCTGCGGCCACAATATCCGCGAATTCGATATTCCCTATATCTGCCGCCGCATGATGATCAATCAACAGGCGCTGCCCAAAATGATCGATATCGCCGGAAAAAAGCCCTGGGAAACCAAACACCTGCTGGATACCATGGAAATGTGGAAATTCGGCGACATCAAAAACTACACTTCACTGCGCCTCCTGACGGCCGTGTTCGAGATTCCATCACCCAAAGACGATATCGACGGTTCCGATGTGGCCGGGGTGTACTGGGAAGAACGCGACCTGGACCGGATTGCTACTTATTGTGAAAAGGATGTGCTGGCGACGGTACAGTTGTTTTTGCGGATGAAAAGGCTGCCGTTGCTCAGGAATGATCAAATCGTGGTGGTTCGTTAATGAAGGAAATCCGATATTTGCGCCCGTTATGAGAAAACATTTAGTAGCACCTTCACTGTTAGCCGCCGATTTTACCAGGCTGGCCGAAGATATGGATATGGTGAACCGCAGCGAAGCCGACTGGTTCCACTGTGATGTGATGGACGGTCGTTTTGTGCCGAATATCACGTTCGGCATGTTTATCCTCGAAGCCATTGCACGGCTGGCGAAAAAACCGCTGGATGTCCACCTGATGATCGTGGAACCGGAAAAATACATCGAATCATTCCGGAAAGCCGGCGCGGACGTGATTACCGTACATGCCGAAGCCTGTCCGCACCTGCACCGCACCATCCACCAGATCAAGGAATGCGGCGCAAAGGCCGGGGTGGCGCTGAACCCGCATACACCCGTTCAAATCCTGGAAAATGTCATCGAACACATCGACCTGGTGTGCATCATGTCCGTAAATCCGGGTTTCGGCGGTCAGAAGTTTATTTACCAGACTTTGCCGAAGGTCAGGCAACTGAAAGAAATGATCGACACCTATAATAGTTGTGCGCTGATCGAAATCGACGGGGGCGTAGGGCTGCACAATGCCGAATCGCTCCTGCAGGCCGGCGCAGATGTGCTGGTTGCGGGTAACAGCGTATTCGGGGCGGCCGATCCGGAGGCAACGATCAGGCAGTTGAAAGCGTTTAATGCGGTGTTTGATTATTGAAAAGGGTGTTTTAGTGTTTTAGGATTTTGGTGTTTTAGATGTTGTTTCGCCTGGCTTCTGTCAGATACTTAGAAACTGTTTTAAAAACCCCTGCCGAGGCGAAAAGGCTTAGATTTTAAGGATAGATGAGATCCGTTTTTTAAGGCATAGTGGTACCTATTCCTTAAAAAATGGGTGAAATATAGCCTTAAAAGATAAGTCTTTGCGACCGGTGAGGGGTTTTAAAACAGTTTCTTAGGGTGGGCACTCTAAAACACCAAAACACCAAAACACCAAAACACAACGTAACAACCTGATTTTGAAAAAGATAGATAAACTTCTGCTAACCAGTTTCATCGGCCCCTTCGCGGTGTCGTTCTTTATTGCGCTGTTCGTATTGATCATGCAGTTTTTGTGGCTGTATATCGACGACATTGCGGGTAAGGGGGTGAGCATATTTATCATGCTCGAACTGATCGGTTATCTGTCTATTTCCACATTCCCGATGGCTTTACCCATTGCAGTGCTGATCGCATCGGTGATGGTGATGGGCAACCTGGCTGAGCGATACGAACTATCCAGCATGAAATCGGCAGGCGTTCCGCTGATCCGCATCATGCGCTCGCTGATTTTCTGCGCGGCGGGTATCGGTTTGTTTTCCTATGTCTGTTCCGATTTTATTATTCCGATTTCCAACCTGGAGTTCAAATCGAGGCTCTACGATATTCGCCGGCAGAAACCGGCCTTAACGCTGGAAAAAGGCGTTTTTAACGAAGATTTCCGGCAGTTTGTGATCAAAATCGGCAACAAGGAAGCCGACGGCGAAACCATTGGCGATGTGATGATTGAAGACCAGACCAACATCGGGCAGGTCAAATTCAACCAGATCCTGGCGGACAGCGGACAGATGTACACGACCCGCGACAAACGTTTTTTTGTCATGAACCTGTTTGAAGGAACGCAGTACCAGGAACCCGGTAACCAGGGACCGCAGGTGCAAAGGCAGAAATATCCGTTTATCCGCACCAACTTCAAATCGCTGACAAAAGTGTGGGATATGCGCGAATTTGAAATGGTGAGCACCGACAAGGATCGGTTTAGCCAGCAGCGTTCCATGTTGAGTATGAATCAGTTGCGGACCAATATGGACTCCCTGCAAATCGCCATGCAGAGCAGTCGGCAGGCCTTTGCCGATGATATGCTGGCCAATATGAAACGCCAACTAGTGAAACCTGTGCCTGCGATTCCGCCGCCACCGGCCTATGAACAACAAAAAGGAAAAGGCAAAAAAAAGATCATCAAGCCGGTGGTCCAAAAGGAAACCCAACGCCCGGGAAGAGCGAAACTGCCCAAACAGGAATTGACCAGGCCGCTGACCGAATATGCGGATTTTGGGCAGGTTTTCAGGAAGGAAGACCGCCCGGCACTGCTGAAAGAAGCGGCGGGAAGGGTGAAATTGAGCCTGAACCAATTGGAAACCCGCAACAACCAGATAGAGGCCCGGCGCAAGGAATTTGTAAAAACCGGTTATGAGTTGTTTACCAAATACAGTTTTGCGCTGGTGTGTTTTATTTTTCTGTTTATCGGCGCACCCATGGGCGCTATCATCCGGAAAGGAGGTTTCGGGTATCCTATTCTGGTATCCATTATTTTCTTCGTGGTTTTTATTGTTCTGACCATCGTTTGCCGAAAACTGGCAGAAACGTATATCATGGGCCCTTTCTGGGCCGCTATGGTGCCCTGTATCATTTTGATCCCTGTGGGATCATTCCTGACCAGGAAAGCCATGAACGACTCCCAATTGTTTAACACCGACCGAATCGACCGAATCTGGCAATGGCTCATGGATCGACTGGAGCAACGAAAAACGAAAGTGGCATGAGGAGTGTTTGGGAGAATAAATGGTTTGCCATACCGGTGCTTGTTTTTTTGATGAGTTGTATCATCCTGCTCTACTTGGTGCCTTATGGCAATGAGATCCTGTTTTTTAACGAATGGCGCAAAGAACCTTTTAATACGGTTTTTCGCTGGAGCACGGCCCTGGGTGAGTTTTTTGTTTACCTGGCATTCGCCATAGCCGCCCTGATCTGGCGTTATCGTTTCACAGCCTTGATTCTGTTGTCCGGCCTGCTCATCCTGCCGGTGGGTTATGTGCTTAAAGACCAGATCGGGATTGAACGGCCGAAAACGTTTTTTGAAAAACAGGGCGTTTACGGGCAGGTTGTCATAGTTCCCGAAGTAGAATTGAACAGCGGACGCACCAGTTTCCCTTCCGGGCACACCATGTCCGCTTTTGCCTTGTATAGTATGCTCACGCTGATTGCCGGTCGCAAACACGCCCGCTGGGGACTCGCATTTGCTCTGCTGGCCATCGCTGTCGGCGTTTCGCGCATCTTCCTGGTGCAGCATTTTCTGGTCGATATTTTCGCTGGCGCCGTTGCCGGCCTGCTCTGTGCCCAGTTGTTGTGGTGGCTCAACGGGATACCGTTTTTTCAGAGGATGAGTTTTTTGGATAGAAGCATAAAGAAGGGATGAGGAATGAGGAATGAGGGATGAAAATGGCCACTCAATAATTGGTATCAATAATTGTCATGTTGGCCAAATATCGATTTATTTCCTCATTCCTCATTCCTCATTCCTCATTCCTCATTCCTCATTCCTCATTCCTCATTCCTCATTCCTCATTCCTCATTCCTCATTCCTCATTCCTCATTCTGTCTTGTCCTG
>JADLCC010000213.1 GCA_020847425.1 Saprospiraceae bacterium | reverse complement strand
TTCAATACCCGGAAGTTGCGCAGCAAAGCGAAGGCTGGCTCGATTTTATTGAAATAAATGCCCGCAGACAATTGAAAATGACCGGCTCCGCTATGGAGTTTCGCGACCTGCGCAGCCTGGCACAAGCAGCTACAACTTTCCGTATGTCAGGCGTGAGCGGCAACCTGAGGGTCTGGGATATCACCAATGCGCAAGTGCCTTTTGCGCAAGAGATTACACAAAACGGTAGTACCGCCGAGTTTGGCGCCAGCACCGGCACCCTTCGCAATTTTATCGCTTTTTATCCCAATGCGAGTTTTCCCAAACCCGAAACGATATCCGGGAAACTCCCCAATCAAAATATACACGCACTCGAAAACCTGCACATGGCGATCGTGTACCACCCCGATTTTGAGGCGCAGGCCAATCAGTTGGCGGAACACCGCAGGACATTCAGTAACCTGGATGTAGCGACGGTCAATATTTTTCAACTGTACAACGAATTTTCATCCGGCTCCAAAGACCCTGTTGCGATCCGCGATTTTGCCAAAATGTTGTACGATCGGAACCCCAATCAGTTTGAATACCTGCTGCTGCTCGGCGACGGCTCTTTTGACCCGAAAAACAATACCAACAGTACCGCCAACGCCGATTATATCCCCGTTTTTGAAACGCCTGAGTCGTTCAGTCCCATCACGTCATATCCTTCCGACGACTTTTTTGCCTTGCTCAGCGACAATGAAGGTGGTTCTCTGATCGGCGCTTTGGAAATCGCAGCGGGGCGACTGACGGTCGGAACACCCTCCGAAGCGCAAATCGTTGTAGATAAAATCATTGCTTACGACAAATCGGCGGCGACATTGGGCGACTGGCACCTGCGCACCCTATTTCTTGCCGATGATGAAGAATACAACGTACACCTTGGACAGGCGGAAGACCTGGCCAATATGACGGCAGCAACAGAAGACTGGTTCAATATTCGCAAAATTTATTTTGATGCCTATCAACAGGTATCTACGTCCGGAAATCCCCGCTTCCCGGATGCGCAGTCTGCGATTAATTCTGATATGTTTAAAGGCGCCTTGTTGCTCCAGTATATCGGACATGGCGGCCCGCGCGGACTTGCACAGGAAAGGGTGGTGACCAATAACGATATTGCCGGATGGGAAAATCAAAACCGGTGTCCCCTGATTATCACGGCCACCTGTTCCTTTGGCGGATACGACGATTATACACTGATCACAGGTGGTGAACAGGCGCTTTTGAAAAACAATACTGGCGCTGTGGCGCTCTTTACGACTGTCCGGGCTGTATTTATCGGCGGCAACAACATTCTGACGGATGCCGTTCAACGGTTTATTTTTAAACGGGTCAACGGTCAGTACCGCAGCATCGGGGATATCTTGAAAGATGCCAAAAATTCGCTGACTTCCGACCAGGACAATGCCCGCCGTTTCACCCTTCTGGGCGATCCGGCCATGTTCCTGGCCCTGCCGGAATACCGGGTGGCTACCACGAAAATCAACGACCATGAAGTGGCTGTCGGTCAGTTGGATACCCTGAAAGCGCTGATGCGTGTAAAAATTGAAGGTGTCGTAACCGATACGCTGGGAAGCATACTCAATGCTTTCAATGGCAGGGTTTTTGTTTCTGTTTTTGACAAACCTCAGGAACTGCAAACCCTCGGACAAGACGAAACGAGTACGGTTCGTAAATTTAGTGTACAACAGAATATCATTTTTAAAGGCAGCGCAACCGTTACCAACGGCCGGTTTAGCATAGAGTTTATCGTTCCTAAAGATATCAATTACGTGTATGGGATAGGAAAAATCAGTTACTATGCAGAAAACGGTACGCCGCTCGATGCTGCCGGCGCCTATAAAAATATTGTGATCGGCGGCAATGCCAACCTGGTCCAGGATGATAAGCCACCCACCATCATTCCGTACTTGAACACCGACGCTTTTGTAACGGGCGGCATTACCAATAACAATCCAAAGATATTGGTCAAATGCGCCGACGATTTTGGTATGAATGTCAGCGGAACCAGTCTGGGACACGACCTCACCGCCGTACTGGATGGTAATGTGCTGGAAACCATTGTGCTAAACGATTTTTATGTGAGTGAACAGGATAATTTCAGCCGCGGACAAGCCATATTCCCCCTGCGCAACCTCGCTCCGGGTCGCCATACCTTGCATGTAAAAGGTTGGGATATCGCCAATAACCCGGGCGAAGGATTCACGGAATTTGTAGTGGCAGAGGATGGAAAAGCCGCGATCGATCATGTGCTGAACTACCCTAATCCGTTCACGACCAATACGTATTTTCAGTTTGAGCACAACCTGGCCGGGCAGTTGCTCGATGTACAGATCAGCATTTTTACCGTTTCGGGTAAATTGGTCAAAACACTGCAACACTCGGCTGCGACGGACGGTTTCCGCGTGACGGACATTCAGTGGAACGGCCTCGACGATTATGGCGACCGGCTGGCGCGCGGCGTGTACTTGTACCGCGTGAAAGTGCGGGGCACCGATCTGACAGGCGCTACGGCGACTGCGGAAAGCGAATTTGAAAAATTAGTTATATTGAAATAGGTGTTTTGGTGTTTTTGGGTTTTAGTGTTTTGGTGTGGTAACGCCTGGTATTTTTTTGTAAATCAAGGGGAAGAATCAGGCAGGGTACTGAATTCCACTCCTTTATAAACCATATTCAGGGCAAGGCCCACCAAAACACCAAAACCCAAAAACACCAAAACACTTTTAATCATTGTACTTTTGCACACTTTTTGCTTGAAGAAACACCATGCCCTTCCCTGGTAAAGAAACTGGTCGGGTCAAATTTTGCCACTAAACACATCAATTTTTACACTCATGAAAAAATCACTTGTTCCGGCATTGCTGGCCACCATATGGGTAATGACGGTAACGGCGATACATGCCCAGATCCAGCCGAAATGCATCAATGGCAACAACCCCATCACGGGTGAGCGTTGTGCCAATGCGGTCACTTCAGCCGTTCCGTTCCTGCGTATCGTACCCGATGCGCGCGGCGGCGCCATGGGCGATGTTGGTATTGCTACTTCCGCAGACCCGAACGGTATGCACTACAACCAGTCGAAACTGGCTTTTGCAGACAAGAATATCTCTCTGGCAGCTACCTACACGCCATGGATGCGCAACCTGGGTTTGAACGACGTGTACCTGGCCTACCTGGCCGGCTACTTTAAAATCGACAAATTTCAAACCGTAGGTTTCGGGCTGCGTTACTTCTCTTTGGGCGATATCGAGTTTACGGATGAAAACGGTCAGTCGCTCGGACAAGGCCGCCCGAATGAATTTGAAATCACCGGCGCGTATTCCCGCAAACTGACCGAAAAGTTTTCGGCAGCCGTGGGCGCTAAATTCATTTATTCCAATCTGGCTACCGGCCGGGTCGTCGAAGGCAATGAAATTAAACCGGGTATCGCCGGCGCTGCGGATATTTCGTTTACGTACAAAACGCCGTTCGAGATCAATAACGTGAAAAATGAATTGACCATCGGTACTGTTTTCAGCAACCTTGGCTCAAAAATCACGTACACCAATTCGATCAACCGCGACTATATTCCCAGCAACCTCGGCATCGGGGCAGCCTGGAAAGTTAACCTGGACGAATACAATACCCTGACGTTTACAACCGACTTCAACAAACTGCTGGTGCCTACTCCGCGCCCTGAAATTGACGAAGACGGCGACGATACGCCCGACTACAAACAGTATTCTCCGATCCGCGGGGTATTCAAATCATTCGGCGACGCACCCGGCGGGTTCAGCGAAGAACTGAAGGAAATCACCCTCGGCGCAGGTCTGGAATACTGGTACGACGACCAGTTCGCCATTCGCACGGGCTACTTTTATGAGCACTACTCGAAAGGCAACCGCAAGTACTTCAGCGTGGGCCTCGGCGTGAAATACAATGTATTCGGCCTCAACTTCTCTTACCTCGTTCCAACAACCAACCAGCGCAATCCGCTGGATAACACGCTGCGTTTCAGCCTGTTGTTCGACTTTGAGGCATTTGAAGGCGACGAAGACGAATAGTAGATTGCCAAAACAACCCGTAGAGTTAATGGCAACGCGGATGACGCGGATGACGCGGATTTACGCGGATTTTTTCATGTTATAGGTCAGATGTATTAAAAATCTGTTTACTCTACGACGAGAAAAAATCCGCGTAAATCCGCGTCATCTGTGTCATCCGCGTTGCCATTGTTACCAAGTGCGCGTACCACGAGCACATCCATCATCAACAGCCTTGTTGTCACTTCTTGATCTCCAGAAATTCAAAGGTAAGGTTATGCTGTACTAAAACAGCGTTCCGGCCTACACCGCCACCAACTCCTCGTGCAATATATCGTACAGCAGATCGTGATAGGCCGGATACTCCGGCAGGTTGTTGTGACCTGCGCCGGCGATAGGGTAGAGCGTAATGCGTTCGGGCGCGAGTTGCTGCAGCATTTCACTTTGCCGGTACGGTATCAGGCGGTCTTTTGAGCCGTGCATAATAAACACCGGCACTTGCACCTTTTTGATAAAACGGTCGGTGCGGATATGGTAACGCAGCAGCCAGCGGATAGGCAGCACAAATGCATACCGCGAGATATGGTAGAGGAAAGAAAAATACGGACAGTCAAGGATCAGCATTCTCGGATTGTTCCAGGAGGCAATGCGCGCCGCCAGGCCGCTGCCGAGCGAGCGGCCGTACAACACAATACGTTCCTCCTCGTACTCCGATGCCAGCCATTTATACACCTGTTGCAGGTCTGAGAACAAAATTTCTTCGGTCCGCCGGCCCCGGCTTTTACCGAACCCCCGGTAATCGAGGATAAAAAAATCGAAACCCTTGCCCACAAAATCCTTGGCAAATTTACCCCAGCCCTTGATGCTGCGGGAATTCCCTTTGATGTAAAAAACGACGCCCTTGCTGTTCGGTACCTTGAAATGCAAGGCATTGACGGTGCCGCCGTCTTCCATTTCAAAATTTACCTCCGTAAAAGGAAAGGGATACTGGTAGGTAAACCACTTGGGCAGCCGCTCGGGGCGGAAGAAGAAAAAATCCTGCGCGAAATAGAATACGGCGCAGAGCGCGACGTAAACCACTCCAACCCAACTGAGAATAGTAGCCCACAATGGCATATTGTACTTGTTTAGGGCGAAAAGTAATTCATTTTATGGTGTTTTAGTGTTTTGGTGTTTTAGTGTTTTGGAGCGGTGACCCTGGCTTTCGATTATAAAGCAATAGAAGGCATTAAAATTTCAGGCTTTTGTAAACCATATCCAGGGCAGGGCACTCAAAAACACCAAAATACTAAAACACCAAAACACACTCAAGTCGCTTCCGCCCACGCCTTTTTCAAATCCCTTGTCCCAATCGCGTTTTTCAACTTCCGTTTCGGATTTTGCCGGATATTTTCAAGAATAGATATTTGCCGGGGCGACAAAATATCATCGGGCGACTGATTTTTTCCGACCAGGCTATTGGCCCTGCAGGCTTGCAGCGAGGTCATGGGTACATATTTGTAATCCGTTTGAGCCAGGTAATATTTCGGTTCGCGGTCGCTGCTGAAACCGCCGTTCCAGGCGCAGGATTTGATGCCTTTGGGTTGTGTAAGCGCTTCTAAATCAGCCTTTTTTACTACAGCAGGATTGAACTGAACCTTCACCACCTCTTTGCCGTCCTGGAAGCCCGGTTCCGTTTCGATGACACCCGGAATACTGCCGAAGGTGCCTTCGCCGCTCCAGAAACAATACATGGAAAACGTGACGGTTTCCAGTCCGGCCTCCCGGGCGAGCAGTTCTTCCAGCAACAAGTCCAGGTATTTTGGAATAGTTTTCCCCGTTGTTTGCAAGGTGCTTTGTATGCCGCGCACGAGTTGGGCCGGCGAACTGAAATTGGAAATACGTGGCACCAGGTCTTCATAATCGGTGCGGACAATCCGAACGACCGGGTTGTTCCAGGCCGGTTCGTTGAAGGTCTTGAGTGCCGAAGCATCTTTTCCACCTTTGTTGTTGTAAATGCATACCGGCACAAAAAAAGTCTCGATGGCTTCTACAATCAAAGGGTGAGAAAGGGTGGAATTGCCGTAACGGGTGCAGTTGGAACATCCGGGCACCTCCTGAAACAATATCAGCAATGGTTTGCCGGTTTTTTGTGCTTCTGCCTGACCTGCATCCAGATCCCGCAGCCAGTGAACCAGGCCGAGTTCTTCCGGTTGTTCCTGCATATCAGCAGGTATAGCAGGGGATTCGTTTTCGGAAACCTGCATATGAGCGGATGTGATGAAAATTGCGCCGGTAACGAGTGTTGCCAGTGCAGCGAAAGAAAGGAGTCGGAGCATTATTTTTAGTGTTTTAGTGTTTTGGTATTTTAGAGGTTCCTGCTTTTGGCATTATCTGTTGTGAATGCAAAGTTATACACAATCTTGCCGTACTTTAAATTGACGCCCAGCGCTAAAATACTAAAACACTAAAATACCAAAACACCAAAACACAATATCCAAAAACCCGCCAAACTGTCGTGTGCGCAGCGCCTTTGTCGGTTTTTTAGCCTTTTTTTAAACAACCTGATTTACCTTGCGCCGCGCCGAAATGCATTTAACTGATGAAAAAAACGCTTGTCCTTGCCGCATTTTTTTGTTTTTCCGGGCTGTTGTTTGCTCAAAAACAGATCACCCTCGATGATTGCTTTGTTTTTTATAAATTTTATCCCGAATCAGGCACCCATTTTCAATACCTGAAAGACGGGGTGCACTATGCCGAAGCGGAAAATGGTACCCTGCACATTCATAGCGTGTTGAATGAAAAACTGGATTCCGTTTTGACACTGAACCTGCCGGCGGCGGCGCGGGCGTTCGATCAATTCAGTTTCAGTGAAGATGAATCGTTGTTGTTGCTGCGCACTGCTACCGAACCGGTGTACCGGCATTCGGTTTTAGCCAGTTATTATATTTATCATGTACAAACGGGTAATACCACGACGGTATTTGAATCGGCAAAACAGCAGTTTGTCGCCCTTTCCCCGGATGGATCGCGCGTAGCGTTTGTGGCAGGTAACAACTTGTATGTCAAGGATTTAAAGTCAGGGCAAACCACCCAGATCACCCGGGACGGCGCCAAAAACAAAATCATCAACGGCCTGCCTGACTGGGTGTACGAAGAAGAATTCAGCCCGGTAGACGGCGATGGCATGGTAGCCACGAAATGGAGCCCCGATGGTTCGATGCTCGCGTTCATCCGTTTTGATGAAACGAACGTGCCCGAGTTTCCGCTCACCTGGTACGAAGGCGCCAATTACCCCCGCCGCAGCACATTCAAGTACCCTAAGGTCGGATCACCCAATTCCGTGGTGAGTGTACACCTGTACGATGCTGAGGCCGGCAGCATGACCGGCGAAGTAATGGGCCTCGAACCCGATGATTATGTTCCGCGTATCAACTGGACTACTGATAATCAATTGGTTATGAGCCGCCTGAATCGCCGGCAGGACACACTGGAACTGTTGCTGGCCGTACCCGCCCGCCTGATCAATGACCCCGAAAACAGCAAAAAATGGATACCCTCGCGACTGTTGTTGCAGGAAACGGATGCCGCTTATGTCGAACTGGAATCGGAAAATAAACTGACTTTTTTGCAGCAGGGCGGCTTCTTGTGGACCAGCGAACGCAGCGGTTTTCAACACATTCACCAGTTCAGCCCTTCGCCGGGTGTGACTGGGCGGGATGCCACGCCGGGCAATTTTGATGTCACTGCTTTTTACGGCGTCGACCACAAAAACAATAAATTTTATTACCAGACGGCTACGCCGACCCCGCTCGACCGGCAGGTCTGGGAAGGCGACCTGAAGGGTGGCGCACCCCGCCTGCTTACACCAAAAAACGGAACGAATGATGCTGTTTTCAGCCCTACGTTCGATTATTTCACCCATTCCTGGCAGGATGCCAACACACCGCCGTTTGTGACATTGTGCAAACGATCGGGCGAAGTATTGCGCACCCTGACTGCCAATGAAAGGGTGATTCAGTTGCGCAAGGAATACGGTTTTGTGGATAAAAAGTTTTTCCAGATTCAACTGGCCGACAGCACTTTGCTGAACGCCTGGATGCTGCAACCGGCGCGTATGGACTCGACCCGAAAATACCCGATTTTATTAGACAACTACGGCGGCCCCGGCTCACAAACGGTTCAGAATCAGTATGATGGTTATGTCGGCAGTTGGCATCAACTGCTTGTGCAAAAAGGATATGTGGTCGTGAGTGTCGACAACCGGGGCACGGGCGCGCGCGGCCGGGATTTCAAAAAATGCACCCAACTGCAACTCGGCAAATTTGAAACACAGGATCAGATCGCAGCAGCGCGCTACTTCCGCGCGCAACCCTGGGTGGATGCGGGCCGCATCGGTATCTGGGGCTGGAGTTTTGGCGGTTACCTCAGCACTTCCTGTATCCTGAAAGGCAACGATGTGTTTAAAATGGCGATGGCTGTAGCCCCGGTCACCAACTGGAAATGGTACGATTCGGCCTACACCGAACGTTACATGCACACCACAAAAGACAATGCAGCAGGTTATGAGGAAAACTCACCCGTCAACTTCGCGTCCATGCTGCGCGGCGACAACTACCTGATCTGCCACGGCACTGCCGATGACAACGTGCACTGGCAACAAACGACGGAGATGATCAATGCGCTCGTCAAAGCGAACAAACAGTTCGAGACGTATTATTACCCCAACCGCAACCATGGCATTTACGGCGACAATGCCACCCGGCATTTGTTTACGAAACTGACGGATTTTGTGCTGGAGAAATTGTAAAAGCATCAGCGTTTCACATACACCAGAAACACCGCAGGCAGTTTTTCCAGCACCAGCGCTTCTTTTTGCAACCGTTGTTTCCAGTCTTTCACGGCCATGGACCGCACCGTTTCACCTGCGCCGCTCAGGTCCTGCGCCAGCCCGAACTGCGTATTGGGTTGCAGGCTTTCCAGCGCTACTTCGAGCACCATTTGCGAGCGATAAGGCGTTTCGATAAAAATCTGCGTCTGGTCGTGCTGCCGGGAAAGGGTTTCCAGGCGCCGCAGGTCGGTGGCCAGTTCCGGGCGTTTCGGCGACAAATAACCGTGAAAAGTAAAACGCTGGCCGTTCATGCCCGAAGCCATCAGCGCCAGCAGCAACGAGGACGGCCCGACCAGCGGCACCACCTGAACACCCATCCGGTGCGCCAGCGCGACGATGTGCGCGCCGGGGTCGGCCACACCCGGGCAACCGGCTTCTGAAAGCAACCCCACGTCTTTTCCGGCTTTTACGGCATCCGTAAAAGCGCTTTCCGCTTCATCGATCACCTTTCCGCCGGCTTTGGCGCCGGGTTCTTCCTGCTGGGGAATTTCGGCAAAAACAAGTTCCTGCAAAGGTTTAGCCGGACCGATGCTTTTGATTAAATGCCGGGCTGTTTTGGCGCGTTCCACGATAAAAACGTCCAACACCCTGGCGATATCCTGCACATAAGGCGGTATGGTGTGCAGGGCATTTTCTGCGATGGGAACGGGGATGAGGTAGAGTTTTGTCATAGAAGGTGATGAGGTGGAGGCGTTTGTTGGTTTATGAGTTTATTGGTTTATAGTTTATGGTCGTAACTCGTGTGTGGGAAGGCAAAAAAAGGCTTTAGTCGGTTGTAAATGATTGACTTCCAATAGCACTCAGGCTTTGATAATGCTTCATAAACTATAAACCTATAAACCTTTTGCCCAGCATTGGTGGAGGACAAAAGTAACATTTTTCAAAAGCCCGGGTGAAAGTTGTTCCTTTCCGTACTTTCGCCACGCTGATTCAGTAGAATGAAGTACCGGGTTAAAATTAGTTTGGGTTATTTTTCATACAAATGCTTGATTATCAGGCTGGATAACTGATAACTAATAACGGAAACTACTTATGTCAAACGATACATTTACCATCAAACTTCCGGCCTTTGAAGGCCCATTCGATCTGCTGCTCTTTTTCATCGAGCGGGACGAACTGGATATTTACAATATCCCGATCGCGCAGATTACGGACGATTTTCTGGCATATCTCCGCCAGATGGAATCGCTGAGCGTGGATCTAGGGTCGGAGTTTATCGTTGTGGCAGCCACGCTCATGCGGATCAAGGCCAAAATGCTGTTGCCCCGCAAACAAGTGGACGAAGAGGGCAATGAGATAGACCCCCGCCGCGAACTCGTGGATCGCCTGATGGAGTACAAACGTTACAAAAGTGTGCTCGAAGAACTGCGCCGCCTCGAAGAAGTGCGCGCTTTTATGAACCCGCGCGGTTATGCCGGCACGGAATTGCGCAAACTCGCCGAACACGCCCTGGCCGATGCCGAAATGGAATCGGTAACGCTGTATAAACTGCTGCGGGTGTTCGAGCGGCTGATGAACCGTTTTGAGGAAGAAAAAAAGGCAAAGCGGATCCATACGGTGTATAATTTCAATTACACCATTCAGGATCAGCGGGATTACATCAAAAAAAGCCTGCGAAAAGGCGAAAAAACCAGTTTTGAAAGCCTTTTTCTGGCCCTCGACAACCGTATTCACGCGATCGTCACGTTTCTGGCCCTGCTGGAACTGCTGAATGCGCAGGAAATTACGCTGATACAGGGGGAGGGGATGAATAATTTCTGGCTTAGTGTTTAGTGTTTGGCGGCCCCCTACCCCTAAAGGGGAGTGCATCACAAGGAATTGATAATCTGAACTTTATGGTAGAAATTATCTGGGAAAGAAGAAACTAAGCAGGGGGATTGCTTAAAGTCGCAGAAATTTCCTCCATCACTCTTTCTAAACCATGAACTACTTCATTATTTGTAAATCTGAGTTCTTTTATTCCTAAATTTAAAAGGTCGGCAGTTCTACAGGCGTCATTTTGTTTTTGTTCAACATCTAAATGATAATCCTTCAAGTCAGAAACAAACTCCGATTCATTTCAATCTAATTCCTGTCATAAAGTATAGATTATCAATTACTTACGATGCACTCCCCTTTAGGGGTAGGGGGCCTACCCGAGCGTCTCCCTGATTTTCACCACCTCTATCCCCCGCACCGTTTTTTCAAACCACTTCAGTGGCGCCTGGGTTTTGTCGCCCGTTTGAGTATCGCATTTAAAAAACAGGTAGTACATCTGCAGGCAATAGTGCATACGCCCGAGCAACTGCCCGAGCGAAGTGTGCCGCGCACTCGGCGTTGTTTGTTCATGCCGGGCATCCAGCCAGATATAATAAGCGTCGTCGTGGGTTTCAATGATATCCAGGATGACCGGGTCGCTGGTATGATTTTCCATAAATTTTCGGGCCAGCAGGCTGTGGTGTTTCGACCAGTCGCGGGGCCGCGAGCGATCTTCCGCATACTTAAAGGTATCGTGTGTCAGCGCGATGAGCCGTAGCGCCGTCCGGGTTTCGGGCAGCAGATCAGGTATCAGGTCGATATTGTCGAACACCTCCCGCACATGGAAACATACCCGGCCTTCCGGGTGGCCAAAACGCGGTTCACCCCACAACAATCCATATTGGAATTCCGGGATATTCAGCAAGCGTTCCTCCAGGCTGTTTTCCGGCTGGAGGAGATTTTCGAGTGCGTTCGGTTCTTCTAAAAAACGCTTCATCAGCGGTGTTGGTCGGTCAGAAACTGTATTTGGTCGGTCGAAGGTAATAGGGCTTATCATAGACGCAAAATTTTAGCGTTTCAAGCGACGCATTTGATCGAAATGCCACAGGCCGCATACTTGGTTAACAGGACGTTAAAATGCCCGGTACCGGCAGCAAATATGGTGTTTCTGCGTTTCTGTACCATAATTCATGTGAACATTAAGATTTTACAGTCATTACTATCAACCTTCAAACAGCGTGCATTATGAATAAATTTTGGTCGACTCTTCTTGCTGGCGCTGCCGGTGGCCTGATGACACTTGGTGCAGCAAAATTGCTCGAAAAACCCCAGGTTGTAAACACTACCCCTGAAATTACTTCCTATGCCCGGCAGGCGAATTTTGGCGGCGCGCCGGTGCCTTTCGATTTTACCAAAGCGGCTGAAAAATCAATGGATGCCGTAGTACACATCAAAGCCTCGGAAAGCAAAGAGGCTGCTATACAGCGCCAACGCGACCAGCGCTCTGCCGACCCGTTCCAGTATTTCTTCGGTCAGCGCTTCCAGTACGAACCCCAGCCGCGTTCCGGTACAGGCTCAGGTGTGATTTATACCGAGGACGGCTATATTCTCACCAATAACCACGTCGTCGAGTTTGCTGATGAATTTGAAGTAACCCTGCACGACAACCGCGAATTTAAAGCCCGGCTCGTGGGACGCGACGAAAGTACCGACATGGCAGTCATAAAAATTGACACCAAAGACCTGCCGGCCATTGAAATCGGCAATTCCGACGATGTGAAAGTTGGAGAATGGGTACTGGCAGTCGGCAATCCGTTCGACCTGACTTCCACGGTTACTGCGGGGATTATCAGCGCAAAAGCGCGCGACATAGATATTATTAAAGGTGGGCGGGCCATTGAGTCGTTTATCCAGACCGATGCCGCTGTCAACCCCGGAAATTCCGGCGGCGCATTAGTGGATGTAGATGGACGGCTGATCGGCATCAATTCCGCCATCGCTACGCCTACGGGTGTTTTTGCCGGATATTCCTTTGCCATTCCGGTGAATCTCGTCAAGCGTATCGCCGACGACCTCATCAAATACGGCACCTACAAACGTCCGTACCTCGGCGTAAACATTGCCACCATGGACAGTTATGTGGCCCGCGAACTCGATATCGACTACACACAAGGCGTTGCCGTGGTGGAAGTAGCGGATAACCAGGGCTCCGCAGCACAGGCAGGCATTCTGGCAAAAGATGTCATTACCAAAGTAAATGGCAAAAATGTGACAAGCACTTCAGAACTTATGGAGTACATCGGTCGTTCTAAAGTGGGTGAAACCATAAATGTCTCCGTCATTCGAGCTGGGAAAGCCCAGGTAATACCGGTCAGGCTTAAAACAAGAAGCGACGGTTGAGTGTGTTTGCGATAACGTACCTGCACTTACACCCGTTTTACACAAATAAAAAGTTGGTTTTTCGTTTTGTTTTGATGTGTCTGCTCTGCGCAATGCAGGGCAGACTTTTTTTATTTGCGGCTACCGATACAGAACTAGGCGTGTACGAAGGTTTTGGTCGGCTACGCCCCTTGTAGAGTGATGGAACACGGATTGAGCGGATTAGACACGGATAAAACGGATTTTTAGTGGCCTGACGGCCACTCTTTTTGATTTTTTTACTGGATTAAATCCGCCTCCGGCGGGCGGATATGTGTGCGTCAGAGTTGAAACAGAAACCATAAACTGTAAGCAAATGAACGCCTGGTTTATACAAGAGGTTGATTTGCTCTACGGCCCGCCGTAGGCGGGGGCAAATCCTTAAAAAAATCAAAAAAAATGGCCGTCAGGCCACTAAAAATCCGTTTTATCCGTGTCTAATCCGCTCAATCCGTGTTCCATCACTCTACAAGGGGCGTAGCCGACCAAAACCTTCGTACACACCTAATACAGAATATTGAATATCAACTAATTTCGCCTTTTTTACATCAATAATTTTAAATCGGCATTCGGACATCAAAGCCTGGATGGAGGCCCGACAACAAATAAGCAATCTATATATATGAACAATCTTCAATACGAGCGCTCCCCCTACCTGCTGCAACACGCGCACAACCCCGTGCACTGGTATGCCTGGAAACCTGAAGCATTTGAACGGGCACGGGCCGAACAAAAACCCATTTTGGTGAGCATCGGGTATTCCACCTGCCACTGGTGCCATGTGATGGAGCGCGAATCGTTTGAGAATGAAGATATTGCGCAGTTCATGAACGAGCATTTCATCAACATCAAAGTGGACCGCGAAGAACGGCCCGACGTGGATGCCATTTATATGGAAGCCTGCCAGATCCTTACCGGCGGCGGCGGCTGGCCGCTGAATTGTTTTCTCACACCGGAGGGCAAACCTTTTTATGCAGGCACCTATTTCCCACCCCGTCCGGCATTCAACAGACCTTCCTGGATACAACTGTTGCAACACCTCAGCAATATCTGGCAAAATGAACCGCAAAAGGCCCTCGACCAGGCTGAAAAACTGATGCAACACATCGAACACAACGACGGGTTGTTTGTGAAAAAATCCGAAGGTCTGGCCGATCTGGGCGCCGCTGCGTTCCAGCAGGCCGACATGGATGCCATTTTTACCCGTTTGCAGCAGGATTTTGACCTGCTGGAAGGCGGGTTTGGCGGCGCACCCAAATTTCCGGCCACCATGGCCATTCATTTTTTGCTCAGTTACCACTATTTCAGCCGTCAGCCACAGGCTGGCGAACATGCCTTGTTGTCGCTGGACAAAATGATCCAGGGGGGGATTTACGACCAGTTGGGCGGCGGGTTTGCCCGCTATGCCACCGACAGAGCATGGTTGGTACCGCATTTTGAAAAAATGCTGTACGACAATGCGCTGCTGATCACCGTCATTTCGGAAGCGTATAAATACGTGCAGGGCGCCGCTGGTTCATCGCCTGAAATGGCAAGAAGAGCCGGCCTGTACCGGGAAACGATCGAAGAAACCCTGCAATACATCCAGCGCGAAATGACCCATCCGCAGGGCGGGTTTTATTCTGCCTTGGATGCCGATTCCGAAGGGGTAGAGGGTAAATTTTATGTTTGGGAACAGGCGGAAATCGACCTGATACTCGGCACTGAATCGGAACTGTTCAGCGCTTTTTACGGCGTGAGCGCGGGCGGCAACTGGGAGGAAAAAAATATTCTCTGGCGCGCCGCTTCTTTTGAGGAATTTGCCGATGCCAATAATATAGGCGTAGCAGCGCTTAAAACGCGCCTGATGCAGTGCCGTGAAAAGTTGTTTGCCGTTCGTTCAGAGCGCATTCGGCCGGGTCTCGACGATAAAATACTGCTGGGTTGGAATGCCCTGATGTGTTCTGCGTATATTTCAGCGTTCAAAGCGCTTGGGCATGAGGCATACCGCGAAACAGCCATGCGCAATATGGACTTCCTGCTCGACAAGTTTGCGAAGCCGGAAACGAACGATGCGGGCCTGATGCATACCTGGAAAGACGGACATGCGCAGTACGACGCTTTTTTGGAAGACTACGCTTTTTTGATCGCAGCACTTACCGATCTATACGAAATAACGTTCGAGATCAACTATTTACGCCAGGCTGAAAAATATACGAGGCTCGTTTTGAGTTATTTCTACGATTCGGCAACGGGTTTATTTTATTTCACAGGAAGCGATCAGACCGATATTGTTTTGCGCAAAAAAGATGTGCAGGACAACGCCACACCATCCGGCAACAGTACCATGGTACACAATTTGCAAAGATTGGGTATATTGCTGGGGCGAACGGACTGGCGGGAGATGGCGCGGCAAATGCTTCTGCGGGTGGAGGAATCGGTTAAAAAGTATCCGCGTTCGTTCGAGCGCTGGGCACTGGCCATGATGATGGAAGCGCATCCGTACCAGGAGATAGCGGTGCTGGGGGGAAATGCATTTGAAAAAGCGGCGGAAATACAACAGATGTTTCTGCCGAACAGCGTAATTGCCGCTTCGAAGCATATTACAGACGAATTGCCCTTATTGGCGGAAAAGGTAGCGGGAGAAACCGATGCTTTGATTTATGTTTGTCGGGACTTCACTTGTCAGCGTCCGGTTACCGGTGTTCCGGATTTTCGGGCACTCGTAGCCGATAACCAATAACTGATAACCATATATGAGAAAGACCTTTACCTATATATTATTGTGTATGTCCGGTTGGTGTGTCGCGCAGCAGGCGCCGCAGTACAGCCTGTACATGCTCAATCCATATGCGTACAACCCCGCCAATGCCGGACTGGACAACTCGCTGATCCTTAACGGCGTTTACCGGCAGCAGTGGTCGGGCCTGAAAGGTGCGCCGGTTACGCAGCACATCAATGCGCACATGCCGCTGTATATGATCAGCAGCGGGGTGGGTTTGCGTGTGGACAATGATGTGATCGGTGCGCATACCGTTACACAGGCAGT